>CAYRLR010000042.1:4992-10653 GCA_964424975.1 uncultured Anderseniella sp. | reverse complement strand
CAACTTGAGCGGCAGCGACAATGGTAGAGCGCGGTATATCACGCAGGGTGATCAGCCGTTGCCCGTTCCCCGATGCCCGGGTCTCGGGATCGTGCGCATTGTCCCGCAGCCAGAGCGCATGAAACCGTGCGGTTTCGCAACGCTCGGTGTCGAGGGTGATCCAGGTGCCGTCCGAGGAGATTTTCACGCCAGCCATTTTGACCTCATCGATGCAATTAAATTGTTGCTTGCCTGTTGAAAGCGAAATCTCACATAACACAAACCATCACCGGACGGGCAGGTCATATTTGCTGCGTCTGAACTCTAATCCTGCAAACCGGGGACAGCAGCATGGCGATCAAGACGGCAATCATCGGACTGGGCATCATGGGACGCAGGATGCTGGAGCACATGTGCCTGCATGAGGGGTATTCGCCGGCGTTTCTGTGGGACCCGAACCCGGAAAACTGCCGGCTTGCGGCAATTGCCGCGCCGGGCAGCGAGATCATGGAGAGCGCTGAAAGCGCGATCCGGGCTGCCGACCTGGTCTACCTTGCCTGCCCGCCGGTGCCCCGCAAGGCGTACGCGCTGGCGGCGGCTGCGGCCGGCAAGGCGGTGTTTCTGGAAAAGCCGCTGGGCGTTGATGTGGATGAAAGCACGGACCTTGTGCAACGGCTGGCTGATTCCGGTGTCCCCACGGCGGTCAATTTCACCCAGGCCGCAGGGGCTGCCCTGACGCAAATCTCTGCCGCCGCGACGTCCGGGGCGCTGGGGGATGTGGTCGGTGCCGACATCGTCGTGACCTTTGCGAACTGGCCGCGTGACTGGCAAAAGGCAGCGGACTGGCTGCGGTTTCGCGAAGAGGGCGGCATGACGCGCGAAGTCGTGTCGCATTTCCTGTTCTTCAGCGAGCGGATCCTGGGTCCGTTGTCGCTGGTCTGGGCGCGGCCGTCATTTCCAGCCGACAAGCTGCTTTGCGAAACCCACATGCTGGCCAGGCTGGAGGCGGCAGACGGGCGTCCCGTCACCGTCATGGCCAGTGTCGGCGGCGCCCAGCCTGACCGGCAGGAATTGACCATAAAGGGCAGCAAGGTCAGCCGCCGGGTAACGGATTTCTATCGCGATGCGGCATCCGACGGCGGTGAATTTGCACCCGTTGACGTTGACCCAGCAGACCCTCGCGCAACCAGCCTGAAAGCCCAGCTCGATGATCTCCTGCTGCTGGTGAACGGTAAGCCAAACCGGCTGGCAACGCCCGAGGAGGCCCTGCGGGTGCAGAAGCTGGTTGAAGGCATGCTGATCGGGCGGGAATGACTGCTCAAGGCACGGCTGCTGCGGCTAGGGGGATTTAAGCCGCAGCAGCCAGTAGAAATTCGGTCACCACCAACTCCAGGTGGCTACGCATTTCATGTACGCGGAAAACTGTGTGGGTTGTTGTCCGTCCAGGGGCGTGGCCACACGCGCGCGACTGGAGGTTGGCGACCTACCGGGTATGTAGGTTGCCGGGTATTACTTGCCGGTCTGCCTTGGCATTGGCTTGCCCTGCTGGGGCTTGCTCTGTGGTTTGGCAGGCGAACCTGGCTTATTGGTAGGCATGGAAGTGTTTCCTTTTCCATCGGTTAAACCGGAGCCATCTGGTTGTCCGGAATGCTGGCCAGATTGCGCGTGTTACAGGCGCGCCGCCAATTAATTCCACGTAATCCTTGGTACATTTTCAAGGCAATTGTGGCTAATTTGGAGACGCCTGAAAACAGTGTTTGTTACACGTCCTTGTTTGCCGGTGACGCGGCGGGCTTTGCTGGCATTGCTCCGCTATGGCATCATCACGCGCAGGATTGTTGCCGGTCCTTTTCAGCCAGCAAGAGCCGCAAGGCATTGGCATAGTGTTTGCGCCAGCCGGTTTGTGGTGTTTGCATGAACCATGAATTGCGCAGGTCCCAGGCGTTTGCGTAGATTGCATTGAGACCGGGATCATCGATCCAGGCGAAGCCGCCGAGTGTGTACAGTGTGAACTCGGAGAAATAGACATCACCATTGACCAGGTAGAGGTCACAGCGGACAAAGTCGAAATGATGCGACAGGGTCAGGGCAGCCTGCCTGAGTTTTGGCCACTCGGCCGGCGCGCGAACGGCCGCTGACAATTCGCCGGCATCGAATGCGCCGGGACGAGGTTGTCCGTTATCATCAAGTACGCCTTCAATTCGGTATCCGTCCGGACCGGCCTGGCGCACAAATGCAAATGCCATTTTGCCTGCGCCGCAGTAGAACTTGTACTCATTGACAACTGGCCGCCCGTGGTCGACCAGCATCTCCTCCACGAATAAAACCGGTTCCACGCCATAATATCCCCATTCGGCATGGTGGCGCCCAAATCGTCTGTCCATCCAGCTATTGGCTTGCCGGTTGAGATCAGCGCGTACGTATCGGCCATTATTGATGAAAATATTCCAGCCCGAACCGTGATTGGCTTTGACAACGACATCGCCGGCCAGGATGTCGTCAGGTATGTCTTCGGCGCGCGACCCCGTCCACAGCGTGCGTGAGGCCTTGATGGTCTGGCAATGCGTGGTGGCAAACTGCTTCGCCTGAAGCTTGTCACTGACAACCGTGAACAGGGGATTGCGGTCGAAGATCTTGCGCCAGGCATACTTGTCGTTTCGCAATAGCGGGAAGGCCGGATCCGGCCAGCGCCCGATCTTGCGCCGAAACGAGAGTGCCTGACGCGGATAGATCAGAAAACACCAGAGGCGAACCGCTGCGATGATGATGTGGGCCAGTCGTGTTTTCATCTGAAGACAGTAGCAGTTTTCACACCTGTGGGCATGATGCGATCAGGTTGTTCGTTGCTCATTGCCTGGCCGGTCGCCCGCTCTAATCGTCCGCAAACTCATCCGTGTAAAACGACTGCATGATCTCAAGGGCGTCGGACAGTTCGCCATCCCTGGCGCGGGCCCAGAATGCCGGGGAGCCCAGATCGGAATAGCCGTCGAAGTCTGCCAGATCAGCCGCATCGGCGTTGCGGAACCCCATCGACCAGTCGGGGAAGTGCCGGTCCGCAATCTCGCCCTGCTCGAGCACGATCTTGGTGTGGTGGCGGTTGTCCGCCTCGATCCTGGCGAACGCGGCCAGTACCCGGTCTTCGGGTCCTTCCAGCAACTGCATGAAATTCGCCCGGTTTTCAGATGGCGTTAACTTGTAGATCAGCAAGCCGGAAATGCCGTCCTTGGTATTGTAATCACGGCTTTTTTTCAGGATTGCGGCCAACTCTTCCTCGCTCATCGGGCGAGTGGCCTGGCTGACATATATCAGATGGTACATGGGTCTTATCGCCTTCATGCAGACTTCGGTCTGGTGCGTGCCGGACACCGGCACCTGTGAATTACCGGGCAGACTTATACGCATCAGACCCTGAGCCACAAGTGATCTCTAACGCATTGCTGTGCAGGCCGGATCATCTGTTGCAGGAAATTGACTGCTGAAATCTATTTCACATTATCAAATTGTATTTGACAATGCAAAATACTATTGACTCAGATGGATCGACTGGGCTTGAATGCGCACGGTTCTTCGACAAGGTGAATTGGACTGACGAGTGGTAACCGGGGTAAACAAGGCAGTTGAGACGGAGCCTGTTGGTCCAGACAGGACGGGCGGTGCTGACGCCGTGCAGCCGGGCAAAATGCCGAGAACCATCCAGTCGGTCGAACGCGCGCTGGACATTCTGGAAATCCTGGCCGACGCCGATGGCGAAATGCCACTCAACGAACTGGCTGCCGGTACGCATCTCAACGCATCGACCTGCCATCATCTGCTGGCCACCCTGGTCAAGCGCGGCTATGCGGGCCAGACAACCCGCACCCGCAGTTATTTCCTCGGACCGCGCATCACCGATCTGTCGGACAGCCGGCTGAAACAGTTCAACCTGTCTGAAATCGCCATGCCGGAACTCAGGCGGTTGAATGACACGACGCTTGAAAGCGTGCACCTGGCGGTATTGCAGGGCACGGCGCTGGTGACTTTCGCCAAGCTGGATTCCAAGCTACCGATCCGGGTCGGCTCGGATGACGGCATGAAGGCTGATGCGGCGCATGCCACCGCAACCGGCAAGGCCATTCTGGCCTGGTTGCCGGAACCCGAAATTGCCCGCGTGATCGCACAGGGCGGACTGAAGCGGTTTACCGACAAGACAATTTCGACGGTCTCGGAACTGATGGAAGACCTGCGCCTGGTGCGCCGCAATGGCTTTTCGCTCGACAATGAGGAATTCCAGGCAGGAGTTGTCTGCGTAGGCGCCGCCATTCGCGATCATGCAGGCGCGGTGATCGGCTCGGTCAGCGGGTCCATGCCGCGCATGCGCGCCGAGGGCGATCACATGGCAAAAGTCAAACAAAGCGTCCAGGAGTGTGCGGTGCGAATTTCGTCGCGGTTCGGCAGCCCGGAACCGCAAGCCAATCCAAACTGAAACCTGAAACCAACAGGCGCCCACAGGCGTCAAAGAAAAAATCTGAACGAGGAGACCTTGAAAATGGCAATGCCGAGCGATGTGAAAACCAGCAGCGACTACCCGATCCCTGAAACCATGAAGGCATGGGTGCTGGGCGATCCCGGCGAAATGAGCCTCAAGGACAAACCTGTGCCGGCACCGGCCCGCGCAGAGGTGCTGGTGCGCATCGATGCAGTTGCTATCTGTGCAACGGACCTGGAGATTATTTATCACGGGCCACCGGCGCTGATCAACGGTCAACAGCCGTTCAACCAGGATTTCACGCCCGGCCATGAATATATGGGAACCGTGGTGGCGCTTGGTGCCGGCGTCGATGAATACACGATTGGTGAACGCGTCACCGTCGAGATCCATGCCGGTTGCGGCCAGTGCAAGCGCTGCCGTGAAGGCATGTACACGTCATGCCACAATTACGGCAAGAACTATGGTGACGTGAACAAGGGCCATCGGGCCAACGGCTTCACCACCGACGGCGGTTTCTGCGAATACCAGGTCAACAACATCAACACGCTGGTACACGTCGATGACAACATGTCGGACGAAGAGGCGACGCTGGTGGTAACTGCCGGCACTGCCATGTATGGCCTCACCGAACTGGGCGGACTGGTTGCCGGTGAAAGCGTGGTCGTTACCGGACCCGGCCCCATCGGCCTGATGGGCGTGGCCGTGGCCAAGGCGATGGGTGCGCAACCGGTTATCCTGACCGGCACCCGCGACAACCGGCTTGAAATCGGCAAGCAGCTGGGTGCCGACCATGTCATCAATGTACGCAAGGAAGACCCGGTCGAGGCGGTACACAAGATCATGGGCGGCAAGGGTGTCGACTATGTGATCGAGTGTTCGGCCGCACCCAACGGCATCAATGAGGCGGCACAGATGGTCAACCGCGGCGGCCGCATCTGCCTTGCAGCGTTCCCGCATGAATCACCGGCAGTGGATATTGCCCACCTGGTGCGCAACAACATCTACATTTACAGCATTCGCGGCGAGGGCAAGAGTGCCACTCACCGGGCCGAAGCCTTCATGCGGCAGAAGCGTTTCGATGCCACGCTGATCCACACCCACACCTTCAACATGACCGATCTGCCGGAAGCGCTGCGCTATGCCAAGGACCGGGTCGAAGATGCCATCAAGGTGGTGGTGAAGAACGATCATGCCCAAAGCCAGCGCGCGGCAGC
>CAYRLR010000042.1:0-4892 GCA_964424975.1 uncultured Anderseniella sp. | reverse complement strand
GCGCTTGCCATGTGGCGGGACGCAGCGGACGGCAGCCGGCTGGTGGCAGGAGCCACCGACATCCTGCCGTGGGCGCGTGAAGGCCGTGCCGGCAATGTTCACCTGCCGGCCATGATCGATCTCAGCCGTGTGGCTGAACTCAATGGCTACACGGTTGCTGGCGGGCGCATTCGGCTGGGCGCAAATGTCGTCTACCAGCAGTTCCTAACCGATGAGAAGCTGCGCGCGCTGATGCCCTGCATGCCGTACTGTGCAATATGGTTTGCCGATGACCAGATCAGGCAACAGGCAACGCTTGCCGGCAATATCGTCAATGCCTCACCGGCGGCCGACGGAACCCCGCCGATATTTGCGTTGAACGGCGAGCTTGAAATTGCCCGCCTGGACGATGGTGCCATCAGCCATCGCACCATCGCCGTCAGTGACTTCATCAAGGGACCGGGGACGACCGATCTGCAGCCGGGTGAAATTGTCACCGCCGTCATCTGCGATACGCTGGAAGGCTATGGCGGGTCATTCCAGAAGGTTGGTCAGCGGCGTTCGCTGGTGATCTCGTCGGTGTGCGCAGTGGCCTGCATCAAGCTGGATGACAGCACTGGTGCGGTTGCCGATATCCGACTGGCACTGGGCGGCATCAGCCCGGTTCCATTGCGACTGACCGAGACCGAGAAGATGCTGACCGGTAAACGGTTGACCCGCGACATGATTGTCGAAGCCGCGAGGTTGCCGGCCGAGCTGGTGGCATCGCGTACGCGCCGCGAATACCGGCGCACTGTTGTGCGCGGCTTCGTGGAAGCCGCCATCGAGGATGCGCTGGCTGATTGCGGCTCAGCCCTGCCAAACGCCGAAACCAGGGAGACAGCCAATGTCTGAACAGACCACATCCGAGGTAAAACTGGACTTCCAGATCAACGGACGCAGCATGACGCGGTCGGCAAAGACGCATCAGCGCCTGCTGGATTTCATCCGCGACGATCTCGGCCTTACCGGCGCGAAAGAAGGCTGCGGTGCCGGTGAATGCGGCACCTGTTCGGTGTTCGTCGACGGCAAGCTGGTCAAGTCCTGCCTGATGCCGGTGGCCAAGGCCAACGGTACCAAAATCGAAACCATTGAAGGCCTGACCGGCTGGGGTGAAGATCTGACGCCGATGCAGAAGGCATTTCACAAGACCGGTGCCAGCCAGTGCGGCTACTGTATTCCCGGCATGGTCATGGCGGCGACCTCGGCGCTGCGCGAAAACCCGCGGGCAGACCTTGAGGAAATCAAGGAACGCCTCGGCGGCAATATCTGCCGCTGCACAGGGTATACCAAGATATTCGAGGCCGTCGAACTGGCGCGTGACGTGCTGTCGGGCGAGGCAAATGCAACCGTGCTGGACGCTGACGGTGCCGGCAAATCCTATATCGGCAACAATGTCCGGCGCCTGGATGCACCAAGCAAGGTATCCGGCCGCTTGCGCTATGCCGGCGACATGGTGATGCCGGGCATGCTGCACATGCAGGTGCTCAGAAGCCCGCATGCCCACGCGCTGATCAAGTCCATCGATACCAGCGCGGCTGAAAACCTGCCCGGCGTGGCGTGCGTCGTGACTTCCGGCGACGTGCCCGGCGAGGACGGTTTCGGGGTGTTCGTGCATGACCAGCCGATCATGGCCCGTGACCGGGTGCGATATGTCGGCGAGGCCGTTGCTGCAGTTGCAGCCGATGATGTCCTGACGGCGGCGCGCGCGGTATCGCTTATCAAGGTCGAGTACGAACCCATCGCTGCGGTGTTCGACTCCGAAGAAGCGATGCAGGACGGCGCGCCGGTTGTGCATGCCTATGCGCCCGACAACATCGTGAAGCACATTCCCATCCGCAAGGGCGATGTCGAGCAGGGGTTTGCCGACGCCGATCTGGTGGTCGAGCAGAGTTATGATACCCAGGCAGTGGAACATGCCTACCTGGAACCGGAAGCAGGCCTGGCCTATGTCGACCACGACGATGTGGTGACGGTTATCTCGCCAAGCCAGAACATCACCCACCATCGTCACATGCTGGCCAAGATCATCGACAGGCCGATCAACAAGGTTCGTTTCATCATGAGCCCGGTCGGCGGTGGTTTCGGCGGCAAGGAAGACATGATCTACCAGGGCATGCTGGCGCTGGCAGCGATGAAAACCGGTTCGCCGGTGCGCCTGGTGTTCACCCGCGAAGAATCCATTATCTCCACGGCTAAACGTCATCCCGCGCGCATCACCTACAAGATGGGCCTGAAGAAGGATGGCCGCATAACGGCAGTATCGTTCAGGATGATTTCCGACGGTGGTGCCTATGGACTGTCCACCGAAGGGGTCATGCGCAAGGCAGCGATCCTGTCGTGCGGGCCGTACAATATCCCCAATGTCCAGATCGACACCTATGGCGTGTATACCAACAACACCCCGTCCGGTGCCTTCCGCACGTTCGGGGCCATGCAATCGCAGTTTGCGACCGAATCCCACATGGATATCTGTGCTGAGAAACTCGGCCTGGACCCGTTTGAAATCCGGCGCATCAACATGATGCGCGATGGTGCGATTACCCATACGCAGCAAACACTGGGATCGGTCTCGATCGGCCGGGTTCTGGATGCTGCCGAACAGTCGTCGCACTGGCAGGCCGGACCGGTCGGCATGCGCGGCCCGCAGCGTACAGACCTGGGTGGTGACGACACGCGTCCGCCGTGTACGCTGGGCGCCCGGTTCCGCAAATCCGGCGATGATGATCACCAGGAGGTGGCGTGATGGAACGCAAGATGCGCGGTCGCGGCATGGCCGCCAGCTGGTACGGCATTGCCCGCACCGCAACTATTGACCGGGCCGGTGCCTGGGCAGAGCTTGATGATGGCGGAACGGCAAAAATCGTCACCGGCGTGACCGAAATCGGTGAAGGCATCCTGACGCTGCTGGCCCAGGTGGCGGCAGAGGAGATGGGGGTCAAGCCGGAAGACATTACCATCGGTGACAATGATACGGCCCGCTCGCCGGAAGCAGCCCATGCCGGTGCCACGCGCCAGACCTACATGATCGGCAACTGTGTTGCGCTTGCCTGCCGTGATGCCCGCGCCAAGCTGGACAAGGAACTGGCCGATCACTGGGACGTCGACGTTGACAGCATCGAGGCTTTTGACGGCGAGATCTGGTCGAAAGGCTCAAACCTGAAGATGTCCATGGAAGAGGCGGTGGACATCTGCAAGAAGCGCGGTGTTGTGCCGGTGGGATCTGGATCATTTACCGCCCATGGCACAGGCCTTGACCCGGTCGACGGTTCCGGCAGCCCCTGGCAGGCCTATGTGTTCGGCACCCAGGTGGCGGAGGTCGAGGTTGATACGGTAACCGGTGAAGTGCAGGTGCTGGGCATCTGGGCCTCGCACGATGTGGGCCGCGCCATCAATCCGCGCGGCGTGGAAGGCCAGATTGAAGGCGGTGTAGTACAAGGCCTTGGACAGGCCCTGATGGAAGACTACCAGCTGGAAAACGGCCACACCAAGACGCACGGTTTTGCCAAGTACATACTGCCGACCTCGCTTGATATTCCGCAGATCAACACGGTGATCGTTGAAGATCCCGACCCGAAGAGCCCGCTGGGGGCAAAGGGGATTGGCGAGCCGGCACTGGTGCCGACCGCGCCTGCCATCATGAATGCGATATACGATGCTGTTGGTGTTCGCATGACATCTCTGCCGGCAACGCCTGAAAAGATTCTGGCGGCGCTCGAAACCAAACAAATCTCCGCAGCAAAATGCGCCGCTGAGTAAATCAATGTCCGCCGAAGGCGGCAGCAAGAAGGAGGAGGAGACTGCAAATGGAAACCAGCTTGTATCAGAAGATGCGTGTGGGCATTGTCCACTTCAAGGCATTTCCCGGCATTGAGACGGGCGCCGGACCGATCGTCGAAACGCTTGAGAAAATCTGCGTTGATGATTTCTGGACGGCGGTAGAGGTCGGTTGGATGAAAGACTATCGCGTCCGCAATACGGCCAGGATGCTGCTCGACCAGAGCCATCTGTCGGTTGCCTATGCTACCCAGCCCAAAGTCCTCACTAACAAGTTCAATCTGAACTCCTTCGACCTGCGAGAACGTTCAACGGCCGTGGACGCGATAAAAAGTTCGGTCGACGAAGCAAGGCAGCTTGGCGCCGAAGTTGTGCGTCTGATCGCCGGCAAGGATCCGGGCGATGAAAAACGCGGCGAAGCCAAGAAGTTGCTGATCGATTCACTGCAGCAGATTCTCGACTATGCCGGTGAAGATGATGATGGCCTGGAATTCACGCTGAAGATTTTCGACCGGGACATCGACAAGAAGAACCTGATCGGACACGCAACCGATGCGGCTGACATAGCCAAGGCCCTGCGGCCCGACTATCCCAATTTCGGCCTGTTGACGGATTTGAGTCACTTCCCGCTGCTTGATGAAGACCCTGAAAACAGCATTCCAATGCTGAAAGATTATCTTGAAGCGGTGCACCTGGGCAATTGCGCGTTCCGCGACAAGCGGCACGCTGCTTATGGCGACATTCAGCCCCGTTTCGGCATCCCGGGTGGCGAGACCGATACGCCGGAAGTCACGGAATTCTTCCGGACCTTGAGCAGCAACGGCTTCTTCGACAAACCGGTGCGGCCAATAGTCAGTGCCGAGGTGCGACCGGTTATTGCGGGTGAAATTTCAGAGATTATCCTCGCCAATGCAAAACGCGTCATGCGTGATGCCTGGGCTCTGTCACAATTGCCGGAAGGAACGCAGGTCAGATAGTGTAGATCGTGGATTGAGCAACGGATTTTGTAGCGGAACAGCTGCACGATCAAAACTATAATAAAAATCAACCAAGGGAGAAAATCGATGAAGAGCAGAATAGCCAAATTAATACTCGGA
>CAYRLR010000041.1:0-10728 GCA_964424975.1 uncultured Anderseniella sp. | reverse complement strand
CACTGAGCTACAATTCGCACTAAACCAAAGGTTACTTGGGTAATGTCGGTTAATTGTAATGTGGCTGAAGCCGGGGCATGGTCCGCGCCAAATTCAGATTAAACGAAACTAAAAAGGAATGTTTGATGTCATTATCCATAGTCTTGCGCGCCGGCCTTGCAGGTGCCGCAGTGTTGGCAATTGTCAGTGCCTCTCCGGTTTACGCGCAGGATGCCAAAACCCTCGCAACAGTCGATGGTCATGTGATCACCAGCAAGGATGTGGATTTTGCCAGGATGACGCTCGGCGATGCCCTGAACCAGATTGCACCGGATCAGCAGCAGACATTCATCATCAATATGCTGCTTGAGTCCCATCTTCTGGCCGATGCTGCACGCAAGCAAGGCGTTGCCGAAACAGACGAGTACAAGCGTCAGCTAGCCTGGCTGGAAGTGCAGGCGCTGCGCGAGGCATTTGTGCGCAAGCGGTCTGGCGAACTGGTAACCGACGCCGACATCAAGGCGCATTATGACGAGGCAAAGTCGCAGGTGACCGGCAAGAAGGAAGTTCAGGCAAGCCACATCCTGGTGAAGACCAAGGCGGAAGCTGAAGCTGTCATCGATGAACTCGACAAGGGTGCCGACTTTGCCGAACTGGCGAAAGCCAAGTCTACGGGGCCATCGGGGCCACGCGGTGGTGATCTCGGATTCTTCGGTGCTGGACGCATGGTGCCGGCTTTCGAAGCCGCTGTATTTCCGCTCGAGAAGGGAGCTTATACCAAGCAACCCGTTCAGACCCAGTTTGGCTACCATGTGATCAAGAAGGTTGATGACCGCGAGCAGGCATTCCCTGAACTGAAAGATGTCGCTGAGCGTATCCGGATCGGCTTGCAAGCTGAGAAACTGCAGGCCATTGTAAAGGAACTTCGTGAACAGGCGAAGATCGAGATAGCCAAGCCGTAATACCAAAGGAACTGACTATTGACCCATTTGACCGATTTTTCGCGTTTGCTGGCTAGGCATGCTTCGCGCCGTGGTCTGGTTGACCACAAGTGGAGCATAACGACATCCAGCGGGCGCGAAAAATCGGCCTTCGGTGGGCCAAGTCCGTCCATCTGGTACGTTGCGGCGCTTGCGAGATGCAGAAGCATCGCGCTGCGCACCGCGCCTGCCAGAGTGAACGGATTTGGCTCCATCAAATGAGTCAATAGTCGGTTCCTTTGGTATAATCCAGCAACACATGCCGGGACCTGCGGCTGCAACTGGAGGTCTGCACTGTGAGACACGTACACCTGTTGTGCGCCGTGGCGGGTATGGTCGTGGCGTTGTTGGTTGCACCGGCAACACACGCTACTCCCGGGTTTGATCTTGCCCAATCCGATAGTGTGGCCCGTACTCCCAGCAACTGCCTGGCCATTGCCCGCAGCCTGCCCAGAGCGCGTTATGTCAACCTGACACGGGTCGAGGGCGAACCGGCGTCCGGCACGGTGCGCATCAGTTATATCGGCCATTCCACATTCTGGATTGAAAGTCCCGGCGGTGTGACCATCGCTACGGACTATGCCGGCTGGACCGGGAGGCGCGGTGTCCCGCAGGTGGTCACCATGAACAAGGCTCACGAAACCCATTTCACCAGCACCCCTGATCCGGCTATCGAACATGTCCTGCGCGGCTGGAACCCGGACGGGGGACGCAGCATTCACAATCTGGAAGTCGGCGATGTGCTGATCCGCAATGTCACGACGGATATTCGCGGATGGGGTTTGCCGGAAAAAGACGGCAATTCGATTTTTATTTTTGAAATCTCCGGGTTGTGCATCGGCCATCTCGGCCACCTGCATCATGAACTGGGGGCCGGGCATGTCGGCTGGATCGGCCGCCTCGATGTGGTGATGGTGCCGGTTGATGGCAGCATGACGCTGCCCATCGACAAGATGGCGGAAGTCATAAAGACACTCAGGGCCCGCGTGATTCTTCCGATGCATGCATTCGGTGACTATTCGCTGGCGCAATTCGTGGCGCATCTGAGCAACAGCTTCGCAATTCGTCGCGATCAGGAGACGTCGATTACGTTGTCTGTTGATGATCTTCCCGCGAAACCAACCGTCATCGTCCTGCAACCGCAGTTTTGATACATCTCGAAGCAAGACATGCACCAACGTCATTGCTGCGTTGCAGCATTTTACATTGCAACGCAATAAATCAGTCACGATGTTCCGGTATATGAAAGGCATCAAGACACCCGGTTGCGGATGTCAGTGTTTGAAAAGACGGAGAAGATTATGGCTGTTACAGCTGAGTTTAACGAATTCCACACCGCGGCTCGTGCCGGCGGCAACGAGCAGGGCTTCTGGTCCCGGCTGATGACCCGCATCTGCCTTGTCAGCGAAGCCCGCGCTATCCATCGGCTTGAGACCGAAGCTGCTCACCTGCTTGATTCCGGACAAATGCGTCAGATCAAGGCAGATTTTGCAGCTCGCAGGGCACGGACTCTGAAGTAATATGGCGCCGGCATGGCAATCCTGCCATCGCCTGCTGACCGGATATGAGTGGAAACAAGGCTGGACAACAATAGTCCGGCCTTTTTTCTTGCTACGTGAACGTGTAGCATTGCAATCAGTGATCACTGCCCAAGTTTCTCCGCAAACAAGCCGCATGAGAAGGGACAGGTGCATTGCTGTATCGTTCACCGGCAGGTTTCAGTCGCTGGTGATATCCATGATGGCGTAGAGGATAACGTGTTGGTTAGAAAAGTGTCGTTGAAATCCAGCCTGTTTGCAGGGTTGATCAGTTCGGTATTGCTGTCCGCATCGCCGGTTCTGGCAGCAGGTGATTTTGAAACCTGCATGGGAAAGACTGAAGCGCTCGAGCGGATCGGCTCGTGTTCACGGGCAATAGAGTCAGGCTTGAGCGGCAAGCAACTGGTCGATGCGCATGCTGCACGTGGTGTCACGTACGGTCAACTGGGCCAACTCGACAATGCGATAACGGATCTGACCACGGCGCTGGATAACTCTAAGGATGACGCGGATTTGTGGGTTGCGCGTGCCCGGGCGTATTTCAACAAGCGCGAATTCGACCGTGCGATGCTGGACCTGGCGGAAGCGATAAAGCTGGATCCGCAGAATTCGATTCCGCGGAACCTGATGGGCAAAAATCATTTCATGCTCGCCAACTACGATATTGCACTGAAATTTTTTGGCGAGGCCATCAAGCTCGACTCAAATCACTATAATGCATTTGTAAATCGGGCCACGACCTATTACCGGATGAACAAATTGCCCGAAGCCATGAAAGACGTGAACGCGGCTTACCTGATGCTGCCTCCCGGCGACAGCCGCGGCAGAGGCCTGCTGCAATTGAAGGTCGCTATCGAGCGTGCCTTCGCATCCCAGCAAAACGCTGCACCTGCCTCCAACTGATGCAGGTCAAAGTGGTCCGGGAACACGGCTTTGATTGAGTTCGTGTTTCTCAAGGGCGGTGCATGACTTGAGAATTGCTTCGCCCGGCTGAAACGTCACCCGCCGATGCGGCCGCCACCGGTTTTGCGTACCGCCACCACGGATGGACGCGGGGGCATGGTGTCTGCGAAGTCTGGCCAGCGGGTTGCCGGGTCTTCAAACGTCGAGGCTTTTTCAAACCCGGCAAAGTCTTTGGTGCCGTCTGTGCCGGGGTGCTGGACGGGCAGAAAGACCGTCTCTGAGTCCGGTGCAAAGCAGGGACCGCACATTTCCGCACCCACCGGAACCTGGAAGAACAGTTTCGATGTGCCGCGTGCCTCGCCTGCCGTATCGACAGCATATAACCCGTCCGCCTTGCCGGTTCTGGACCAGTGCTTGCCCTGGTCGGTGGCGACCCAGAGCCGCCCCTCGCCATCGATGGCGCAATTGTCCGGGCTGGCAAACCAGCCATTTGACGAGGTAGCCGGATTCCATAGTGACCCGATGGCCGCAACCGAAGGGTCGCCGCACTTTATCAGCACTTGCCATGCAAACTGATCTGCTGCGTGGTCGCGTTCAGGTGCCGTCATTTCAATGATGTGGCCAAACAGATTGTCTGCACGCGGGTTGGCCTTGTCGACTTGATCCGGCTTGCGCTTGTTGTTGTTGGTGAGCATGACGTAGATCTTGCCGGTTTTTTCATCGGGTTGGACATCTTCCGGGCGATCCATCGGCGTCGCGCCAAGGGCTTTTGCGGCAAGCCGGGCGTCGATCAGAACCTGGGCCTGGCTCTCCCAGCCGTTTTCAGGGGTCAGTGGACCATTTCCGTAAACCAGCGCCAACCAGTCAACCGTGCCGTTCGGGTTGAAGCGGGCAACTGACAGCGTGCCGTCGGTAAGCAGCGTCTTGTTGGCCTCGCGGTCATCCGACATCTTGTTGGCCGAGATAAAGCGGTAGACATACTCAAACCGTGCATCATCGCCTGAATAGACCACGGCGCGGCCGTCGGCGTTCAGTATGCACTCGCATCCCTCGTGCCGGAACCGGCCCAGCGCGGTGTGTTTGACCGGTGTGGAGGAGGCATCGAACGGATCAATCTCTACTACCCAGCCAAACCGGTTTGGCTCATTGGGCTCCCTGTCCACATTGAAGCGGGCCTGGTATGCCCCCCAGTTGTACCAGTTGGCGGGTACGCCATATCTGGCATAGCTGTCAGCCTGGTCGCCGCCGAGGCCTTTTTTTCTGCGGACCTGCTTGCCGTCCTTGTCTTCCATCTGGTCTGTCCAGAAATAGCCGTGGAAGTTTTCTTCTGCCGCCAGGTATGTCCCCCAGGGGGTGACGCCGCCGGCGCAATTGTTGAATGTTCCGACAATGCGCCTGCCGGACGGGTCGGCGGTGGTCTGCAGTCGCTGATGTCCGGCGGCGGGACCATCGACTGCCATTTCCGTATTGGACGCAGATATGCGCCGGCCGAATGATGAATTGGTCAGTGGCGTCCACTGGCCGTGACGGCGTTCAAGCTCAACGACGCTGACGCCGTGTGCGGCCATCTC
Source organism: uncultured Anderseniella sp. (assembly GCA_964424975.1). Classification (GTDB taxonomy): domain Bacteria; phylum Pseudomonadota; class Alphaproteobacteria; order Rhizobiales; family Aestuariivirgaceae; genus Anderseniella. The sequence continues at coordinate 5,757 of CAYRLR010000041.1, read as the reverse complement.
GACCTGCACCATCAGGTCGCTGATCTCGGAAAAATCATTGTCCTTCGGCGAAGCTGTCAGGCCGGGAAACATGACTTCGGGACTGGTGTATTCATGGTTGACGCACATCAACAGGTTGTCCGGGCGACCGGGAACCTTGAACACGCCGATATAATCATTGTTGTAGCCAAACTGGCGATGCTGGCGCGCTGCCGTTTGTGCATGTGGATCAAACGGCTCTGAATCTTCAAAAATACCGTCACCCCAGCGCAACAGGATGTCCGCCTCATAACCGTCTGCAACGTGGTGGGTTGTGTCAACGCCCGCCTGCAACTCCTTGAAATCAAACGCCGAGAGCGTATTATCCGATGCAGCGGCAGATGGCGAAGCAGCGCTTCCCATCAGCAGCGAAATCGTGGTCACTGCCAGGGCGCCTTTCAGCACATCACGCCGGCCGAAGCGGTGCTGGATGACATCGCCGATGGTTGCGGTGTTGACCAGGTGTGTCGGGGTGTCGTCAAAGGCTTCAAATGCCTCGGCCTTGTTGTTGAATGATGTGTCGGCTTTGTTGTTGGACATTGCTCTGGTGCCTTCGTACTGAATCGCAATTGCAAGGGTGTTCGGTGGCTGTTTTCTATTCTGCGTTTGCGACATGGTAATGAAGATCAAAGTTGCCTCGACCAAGCCGACAGAAGTGGTTAGGCTTGTTACATCAGGGCCACCGCGCCACGTTATTCCATGTGAGGACCATGCCCGTGTCAACCGAACTGTTGCTGCCGCAAGTGACGATGCCAGGCCTCACGTTTCGCGAGTGGCAAACCGGCGATGCCCCGGCCCTGGCGCGCTATATGACCAGGCCCGAATACAACCGCTGGCTGGCCGTTAAACTGCAGTCGGTCGCCGAGGTCGATGTTATTCTCAAGCGCCATCTGGCCCGGCAGAAAAACACCGATCGGCGCCATTTCAGACTGTGCGCGATTGATGCGGGGACCGGCGAGCTGATAGCCGACGGGTTCATCTGGCTGCTGGGAGGTGGCGCTGCGGAAATTGGCTGGGGCGTGGATCCGACGGTCTGGGACACCGGTGCCGGCACCATGATGGGCGAAGTCCTGTGTGCCATGGCAATCGAGCGTCTGGGAGCAACTGAAGTCTGGTGCAAGGTCAAGGCGCCAAACCTTGCGTCTGCACGCATCGCCGGTAAGCTCGGCTTTTCGTTGCAACGGACCGTGATGCCGGGATCGACCGGTCTCAGTCGTGCCCATGATGTCGAAATCTACCGCTTGCTCGCCGAGGAGTATTTTGAGCGCGGCTATGCCCAATAGTACCCGGCGCGCTTTGACCGGGGCGGTGATTGGAGCCGGCCCCGCCGGTCTCATGGCAGCCGACGCCATGGCAAGGGCTGGCCTTAAGGTGACGGTGTTCGAGCGCATGCCGTCGGCAGGCCGCAAGTTCCTGATGGCGGGCAGGGGCGGCCTGAACCTGACGCACTCGGAACCGGTCGAGACATTCCTGACACGCTATGGCGATGCACCTGACGGACTGGAACAGGCTATCAGGCAGTTTCCGCCGGATGCCTTGCGGGCCTGGGCGGATGCCCATGGCCAGGACACATTCGTGGGCTCATCCGGCAGGGTGTTTCCCAAAAGCTTCAAGTCGTCGCCGTTGCTGCGCGCCTGGCTGCGCGATCTGGATGGCCTGGGCGTTGTTCTGAAGACACGCAAGCTCTGGACCGGCTGGGCTGGTGACGGGGGCTTGAGCTTTTCCGATGGCTCGGTCGTGGATTTTGATGTTTGCGTGCTGGCACTTGGCGGGGCCAGCTGGCCGCGGCTTGGTGCAGACGGCAACTGGGTGCCGGTGCTTGCGGACAAGGGCATCGAGATTACGCCGTTGGTTGCGTCCAATGCGGGTGTTACCTGCAACTGGTCACAGATTACCATTGCGCGCCATGCCGGCGCGCCCCTCAAGCGCATTGCCGCGACACTGTCCGGGCGCATCGTGCGTGGCGAGGCCATGATCAGCCGGACAGGGCTTGAAGGCGGTGCAATCTATGCCTTGTCGCGCGAATTGCGTGCGGGCCTGGCAACCTCGGACTGGTGCAGTGTCACGCTTGATCTGCGGCCTGATCTCGATATTACACAACTGGCCGCAAGGCTGGCAAAGGTCCCGCGCAAACAGTCGCTGTCGAACCGGTTGCGCAAGGGGGCGGGACTTTCGCCACAGGCCATATCCGTGTGGCGTGACTGCGTTCAGGGAAAGACCTTTGCCACCGAAGAGGCCCTGGCCGACAGTATCAAGGCCGTCGAGGTGCGGGTGACGGGATTGCAGTCGATAGACAGGGCAATCTCCACCGCAGGTGGAATTGCCGCGGACCAGATCGACGCGAGGTTCATGCTGAAGCAACTTCCCGGCGTGTTTGTGTGCGGTGAAATGCTGGACTGGGATGCGCCAACCGGCGGCTATCTGCTGCAGGCCTGTTTTGCCACCGGCCGGGCGGCGGGTGAAGGCGCTGCAGAATTTGCACACCAGACCCTCGTTTAGCGGCCTTCCTGAACATCGCCGGGTGCGGTACGCTGAGCGTGTAATTTTGATTGCGGACCGACGGAAATTCAAACATCCTGCGTCGCACGCCATTCTTGAGGAGACAAGCCAGTGACTGCTACCGCCACACCATTGCGTCCTAACCGCCTTGAACACCATGATACCCGTGTTGACCTGGCTGCCGCCTTTCGCTGGACCGCCCGGCTGAACATGCATGAAGGTGTTGCCAATCATTTTTCCGTTGCAGTCAATGATGATGCGACGCAGTTTCTGATGAATCCCAACCAGATGCATTTCGCCCGCATCAAGGCGTCCGATCTGCTGCTGCTGGATGCCAATGATCCCGAAACCATGTCACGGCCTGACGCACCGGACCCCACTGCATGGGGGTTGCATGGTGCCATTCACCGGCTGTGCCCGCATGCCCGCGTGGCCCTGCATGTACATTCCATCCACGCCACCGTTCTGGCCACGCTGGATGATCCGCGCCTGCTGCCGATCGATCAGAACTGTGCGATGTTCTTCAACCGCTATGTCATCGACGACCAGTATGGCGGACTTGCCTTCGAGGAAGAGGCCGAACGCGCCTGTTCGCATCTGTCGGACCCGTCGAAGCAGGTGCTGATCATGGGCAATCACGGTATCATGGTGACCGGCGATACGGTCGCCGATGCCTTCAACCGCATGTACTATTTTGAACGTGCCGCCGAGACCTACATCAAGGCCCTGTGGACCGGTCGCAAGCTGAAAGTGCTGTCTGACGAAGTGGCCGAGAAAACCGCCAGCGAGATCGAGGACTATCCCGGTCAGGCAAATTGCCATCTGACCGAGCTGAAGGCGATTCTCGACGCTGAAGGTTCCGACTATATTAATTAGCGCATCATGTGATCGGTCAAGGATGCTCTGACCCAACGTGGGTTCATCTGGACCTCGTGAACCACGGTCATGCGCGAGTTGCCAGTTGGAGGCAGTGCAGCTGGTCGGCGCATCGTCGTCACTTGCCGCTGGCTGACAAGCCGGTTTGCGGGTATTGCACAAAATGTCCGGAAACCTGATCGTTTCCAAAATGCCTTGGCACTTTTCCTGGAGCCTGCACCGCCATGTTTCTGTCCGTATTTGACATCTTCAAGATAGGGGTTGGCCCATCCTCGTCACATACGATGGGTCCGATGACGGCGGCTGCCAGGTTCGTGAATGATCTGCGTACCGAAAAAACCCCGATTCCCGGTTCCGGGGCACCGGCCCACGTTCAGTGTACGCTGCACGGATCGCTGGCCTTTACCGGCAAGGGCCACTCCACGGATCGTGCCGTCATGCTGGGGTTGGCCGGTTTCGAGCCCGCCACCATTGACCTGGATGAAGCCGAAGTGGCGCTGGCGCGGTTGCTCGAAACGCACACCGTGCACCCTGACGGTCTCGATCCTTTGAAATTCAAACCGGACGATGACCTGATTTTTGATTATGGTCCGCCGCTGGAAGGCCATGCCAACGCCATGGTGCTGCGCGCCTTCGATGCCAGGGGAGCCTTGCGGCTGGAGGAAACCTATTACTCCATTGGCGGCGGGTTCATCCTGACAGCAGACGAACTCGCAGACCTTGACCGCACCCCGACCGGCCTGAAAGCGGCAAAAAAGCAGGCCGGCTATGAATACCCGTTTTCCACCGCAAAGGAGATGCTGGCGCTGGGGGCGAAGCACGGCAAGACCATCGCCGAGATGAAGCGTGCCAATGAAAAAGCCCACATGGACGTCTCACAGCTTGATGAGCGCCTCGACGGCATCTGGAAAACCATGTCGGGCTGCATAGATCGTGGCTTGAGAGCAGACGGCATTCTGCCCGGTGGGCTGAATGTGCGCCGTCGCGCCAGAAATATCCATGAGCGCCTGATTGAAGATCGCGGTTCGAACATGGCGCAGCCGCATGTGGCGAACGACTGGATGGCGGTCTACGCCATGGCGGTGAACGAGGAAAATGCCGCCGGCGGCAAGGTGGTGACATCTCCCACCAACGGGGCGGCAGGCGTGGTCCCGGCTGTCATGCGCTATTATCGCGATCACTGCATAGGGTCCAGCGACGAAGGCCTGCGCACGTTTCTGCTGACAGCCGCCGCCATCGGCGGACTGATCAAGCACAATGCATCCATTTCAGGCGCTGAGGTCGGCTGCCAGGGCGAGGTCGGCTCGGCTGCCGCGATGGCCGCAGCGGGCATATGCGCCGCGCTTGGCGGCACCAATGAGCAGATTGAAAACGCTGCCGAAATTGCCCTGGAGCATCATCTCGGCATGACCTGTGATCCGGTCGGGGGCCTTGTTCAGGTGCCGTGTATCGAGCGCAACGGGCTGGGCGCCATCAAGGCGGTGTCCGCAGCGTCACTGGCGCTGCTGGGCGACGGCCAGCATTTCATGCCTTTGGACAACTGTATCGAGGCCATGCGCCAGACCGGCCGCGACATGTCCGAGAAATACAAGGAAACCAGCCTGGGCGGCCTCGCGGTGAACCTGCCGGAGTGTTGAGAACGCCACGCATCTGCGAGCTGTACTGCGGTCCGAATGGCCCATGCCTTGCTTGATCCTTAACGGGATATGGCAAAGGTGTACCAAAAAGGCACGGGGTCGACATGCTCTACAGGTTCTTCAAGGTCAGCAAATGGGTCATCATCGCAGACTTGTGTGCCGGCGTGGCCATCAATGCAGCGTGGGCAATGGGAATGGTCAACCCGCTGGGCTGGGGGGCGAACCTGGCCGGTTTTATTCAGGCGACCTTGCAGTGAATACTGCCGACACCTTCAACAAATCCTTCCATTTCATCACCACGCACGACCGGGCCGACGCCTGATGGTGTGCCCGTCATGATCAGGTCTCCCGCTGCCAGTTCGAACAGGCCCGACAGATAGGAGATCATTTCCGGCACTTTCCAGATCATCTGGTTCAGATCACCGGTCTGGCGAACCTCGCCATTGACCTTGAGCCACACGGCCCCGGCGTCGGGATGACCGATATCGGACGCCGGCACCAGAGGAGACATGGGGGCTGAATAATCAAACGCCTTGCCGATTTCCCACGGACGCCCCGCCTTCTTCATTTCGCCCTGCAGGTCACGACGGGTCATGTCGAGACCGACACCATAGCCGTAGACGTGTGACAGGGCATCATCCAGCGCAATGTTCGTGCCGCCGGACTTCAGCGCCACGACCATTTCAATTTCGTGGTGAACATCGTTGGTGGCCGACGGATAGGGGAA
>CAYRLR010000040.1:10447-10752 GCA_964424975.1 uncultured Anderseniella sp. | reverse complement strand
TCGGTTTGATGAATGTGCAGTTCGCGATCAAGGACGGCGACATTTATGTGCTCGAAGTCAACCCGCGCGCCTCGCGTACCGTGCCCTTCGTGGCCAAGGTGATTGGCAGCCCGATCGCCAAGATCGCCTCGCGTATCATGGCCGGTGAAACGCTTGCTTCGTTCAAGCTCAAGAACAGGAAGTTCAAGCACATCGGCGTCAAGGAAGCCGTGTTTCCGTTTGCGCGTTTTCCCGGCGTTGACACGGTGCTCGGCCCGGAAATGCGCTCCACCGGCGAAGTCATGGGTCTCGACACCGATTTCGCC
>CAYRLR010000040.1:3517-10437 GCA_964424975.1 uncultured Anderseniella sp. | reverse complement strand
AAGGTGCCGGTTGACGGCACGGCCTTTATCTCGGTACGCGACCAGGACAAGGCCCGCATCCTGCCGGCTGCACGGCGGCTGGACGATCTGGGTTTCAAAATCATCGCCACCGGCGGCACACAGCGCTACCTGGCAGACAACGGCGTGCCGGCCCTGCGCGTCAACAAGGTTCTCGAAGGCCGCCCGCACATCGTGGATGCCATGGCAAACGGGGAGGTGCAACTGGTCATCAATACCACCGAAGGCCAAAGCGCCTTGTCGGACTCAAAGTCGATTCGACGTGCGGCCCTGATGGCAAAAATCCCGTATTATACAACTCTGCCCGCTTCCATCGCCGCATCCGAGGCGATTGCCGCCGTCAAACACGGTGATTTGACAGTCAAGCCGCTTCAGGACTACTTTGAGTGAAATGATGAGGAATTACGCGAATTACTCCGAATAAATCCGGCTGGGATACCCGCGTACAGCCGCACACGATTATGGATATTGTGGACTGATGAAGCCGCTACTGACCTTCATCAAGCGCAATCAACGTTAAACAGGTCTTGCAGGACGCATTTGTTTTGCGCATATTTAGACCAGACCGAAACATTCCCGCACACAGTCAACAGACGAACGCGTTGGTAGCTTCACGGCTTCCATGGAGTTCCGAGGCTTGGGCGGCCAACAACATTCTGGATTACGCATCGATGGTTGAAAAAGTTCCCATGACCGCAGAAGGACATGCTGCCATGTCCGAAGAAGTGAAACATCGCAAGTCTGTTGAGCGTCCACGCATCATCAAGGCCATTGAAGAAGCGCGCGCTCATGGCGACCTGTCGGAGAACGCGGAGTATCATGCTGCAAAGGAAGCCCAGGGCTGGAATGAAGCCAGGGTTTCCGAGCTTGAGGACATGATCAGCCGGGCGGAAATTATCGATGTGTCGAAATTGGGCGGTGATACCGTCAAGTTCGGTGCAACCGTGACCGTCGTGGATGAAGACACCGACAAGCAGGCCGTCTATCGGATTGTTGGTGATTTCGAAGCCGACGTGAAGTCCGGCAAGCTGTCCATCTCCTCGCCAATTGCGCGCGCGCTGATTGGCAAATCCGCCGGCGACAGTGTCGAGGTGATGACGCCGGGTGGCGGCAAGAGCTACGAAGTGCTGAAAATCTCCTTCAAGTAGGACGTCTTCAAGTATCAACAACTGGCTGCAGACAGCGCTCGCCCGCAGATCAAGGTGAGCGAGGGCACAACCAGCTTTACACTCGATACCGGCCCCTCTGAGTCTGTCAGGGTGACAAGAAACCTGTGAGTTGTTATTGACCTGGCAGACTGAAAGCTATGCAGTCACGTCATAGCTGTGTCAGACTGTTGGGAGTGCGGGGCAAAAACAACCCTTTTGGGCATCTTGCGACCGGCGGGCATGATCTGTCCGACGTCGGGATGCACGAGCCTGAAGTGTCAGGGCAACTGTGTGCGTTCAGGCGCATGCAGCTTGTTCCAAGAGTTCAAACTACTGCCGGAGACTGCGACTATGAGCGTACAACATTCACGGGTGCTTATTCTGGGATCGGGTCCTGCTGGATATACAGCGGCCATCTATGCCGCGCGCGCCATGCTCGAGCCAACATTGATCCACGGCATTCAGCCAGGCGGTCAGCTCACCATTACAACCGATGTGGAAAACTATCCCGGGTTTGCCGACCCCATCCAGGGTCCATGGCTCATGGAGCAGATGCAGGCACAGGCAGAGCATGTCGGCACGAACTTGATCAACGATCACATTGTCGATGTCAGCCTGGAGCAGCGGCCGTTTCTCCTGACAGGTGATTCAGGCAACAAGTACACTTGCGACAGCCTGATCATTTGCACCGGCGCGCAAGCCAAGTGGCTCGGACTGCCCACTGAAGACAAATTCAAGGGCTTTGGCGTATCGGCCTGTGCGACCTGCGATGGATTTTTCTACCGCGGCAAACGCGTCGTCGTTGTAGGCGGTGGCAATACCGCGGTGGAAGAAGCATTGTTTCTCACCAAGTTCGCATCCGAGGTTATCGTAGTACACCGCCGGGATGAATTTCGCGCCGAACGCATCCTGCAAAACCGGTTGTTTGAAAACCCGAAGGTCACGGTCATGTGGGATACCGCGCTGGAAGAAGTCATCGGCGACGAAAACCCGCCCGGCGTCACCGCAGCGCGTCTGCGCAACGTCAAGACGCAAGTTGTTGAAGATTTGCCCTGCGACGGCATTTTCATTGCCATCGGCCACAAGCCGGCAACCGAGTTGTTTGAAGGCAAGCTGGACATGAAGAACGGCGGTTACCTGATAACCCGGCCGGACTCAACAGCGACCGACATTGCCGGCGTCTTTGCCGCCGGCGATGTTACCGACGACATCTACCGCCAGGCTGTCACGGCCGCAGGGATGGGGTGCATGGCGGCCCTCGAAGCTGAAAAATTTCTGGCCGAAACAGGCAATGAAGCCTCGCAGGCAGCCGAGTAGGACAAGGCTATAACTCCATGCCAATTTCAAACCGGGACAACAACTTTGACTGGGACAAGTTGCGCATATTCCACGCGGTGGCAGAAGCTGGCAGCTTCACCCACGCTGGCCACAATCTGAATCTGTCGCAATCTGCTGTCAGCCGGCAGATATCCGCGCTGGAGTCGGAGTTGAGCGTTACGCTTTTTCATCGCCACGCCCGTGGGCTGATTCTGACCGAGCAAGGCGAAATGCTCTATCGGACAGCCCATGACGTATTTACCAAGCTGGCCACCGCCCGCACACGCCTGACCGATAGTCGTGACAAGCCAAGCGGAGATCTGCGCATTTCCACGACGGTCGGCCTCGGCACCATATGGCTCACACCACGGTTGCAGGAGTTTATCGAGCTGTACCCGCAAATCCGGGTTGAACTGATCCTGACGGATGAAGAGCTTGATCTTGGCATGCGTGAGGCCGATGTCGCGATTCGCCTGCGTCGGCCGATTCAACCTGACCTGATCCAGCGCAAGCTGTTCACGGTGCACAATCACGCTTATGCATCACCGGACTATGTGCGGGCGAACGGCATGCCGCAGACGCTGGAAGACCTCGACAATCACAAGATCCTGGCATTCGGGCCGGCACCGACTTTTCTCACTGACCTGGGCTGGCTGCTCCGCGCCGGGCGTGCTGAAGGTGAGCCGCCGCGTGATTCAAGTTTTCTGATAAACTCGATTTACGGACTGCGCCGCGCCGTCGAATCCGGTTTGGGAATCGGGGTTTTGCCGGACTACATCGTTGGCGAAGACTCACCTCTCATCCGCGTCTCTCTTGGGGAGGACGCACCGGGTATCGAAACCTATTTCGTTTACCCGGAGGAAATGCGGAACTCCAAAAGAATCGCTGTTTTCAGGGATTTCGTTGTAGCAAAGGCCCGTCAGTGGAAGTTCTGACGTCAACGTAAGTACGTACAATATATGTGCTTTTGCCTGTTATGCAGCCACCGCATGACATACATACCCAATACCCGATTGCGCATGGTAGTTCATCCGTGAGAGCCTTCAATGGTCAGCGGCTAGTTTACTCCCTCATAAAACACATGGCCGCATGACCTGATGGGTTTACCGAAGCGCGAGGCAACAACGAGTGCTTTGGCAGAAACGATCAGGTTCCTGACACAAAGGGGCCAGACGCACACTCCACCCGGGTGTCTGGCCCCTGATTTTCTTGAAAACAAGCCGCCAGGAACAATATGGGTTCAAAACAGCCCATAAGGTTGTTCCAATATTTTGGAAGCGGTGCTGTTTATGACTGCTGGTTGAGTCGACCTAAAACCATCCTGACCCGGGCTATCGAAACAGCTTGGCGCCCAGTTCATCTTTCATACCTTCGTAAAGCGACGCGACCTCGTCTGCATAGCCATTGTAAAGCATGGTCGGCATCGTCTGGCCTGTCTCCAGATCGCGCTCGGATGCCTGGCTCCAGCGTGGATGTGAAACCTCGGGGTTCACATTGGCCCAGAAACCGTATTCGTTGGGCCCAAGCGCTTCCCAGAAGCTCTTGGGGCGTTCGGAGGTAAAGCTGATCCTGTTGATCGATTTGGCCGATTTGAAGCCGTACTTCCACGGCAGATGCAGGCGCATCGGTGCACCCATGGATTTGGCCACGGGTTTGCCGTACGCCCCGGTCACCATGAACGCCAGGTCATTATCGGCTTCTGCCATGGTAACAGCCTCCGAATAAGGCCAGGGATAACTGCCGCCAAACAGACTTGGTTTCTGCCCGGGCGCGATCTCGGGATCATTGAAGGTTTCAAACTTCACATATTTTGCTTTTGCCGTTGGCCTGGCAAGTTCAACCAGTTGCCTTAGGGTGAAACCACTCCACGGAACGGTCATTGACCATGCTTCCACGCACCGGTGCCTGTAGACCCGGTCTTCAAGCTGCATCTTCTTGATCAGATCATCGAACTGTATCTTGAACGGAGCCTCGATCTCGCCTTCAAAGGCAATCTCCCATGGCCGGATCACCAATGCTTCGGCCGCTTTTGAAATCCGCTTGGATGTGCCGAATTCATAAAAATTGTTGTACGTTGTATTGATCGCTTCCGGCGTGATCTTGCGACCCGCATCCGCATAGGCGGGATTGATCCCGGCAGGATACAGACCTGCTGCAGGATCATCGCCTGCCAAACCGGGACGAATGCCCGAGGCCAGCCCGATACCGGCGAACCCGGCGGCGGCAATAAACTTCCGCCGGTTCAGGAAGACGTGCTCGGACGTGGCCCTGGACTCCGGGATTTGCCAATTGTGAATTGTCTTGATCAACATGCGCAAGCACTCCTGCGATTAGCGAATAAACGGCCATCAGGGACCCTTTATCGGCCAAACTAGGCTCACGCGCTGAGCTTGCCAAATCACTCCTTCGTCAGGTGAACGCGATCAGCCGTTACCGCTGACCGGCGCACCTGGTCGCGACTTCGGATCAGTCAGACGGCTCAAGCGTCATGCTTGACACGCCGAGGGCGGCATTGAGACCTGTCTGCACCTGAACGCTCAGCGGCTGAAGCGTAATATTGGAGCCACCGACGAGTGCGTTGGCACCGGCGCCTATCCCTGCCGTAGCCTCGGCTGACGCACCAACATAGCGCCCCGCAAGCGCGCCGTACTCAACGATACCGGGCGCAAACACGCCCCATATCATGCGCGCTTCTCCAGTAACGCCGATGTCGAGACCGAACTTGGAGATATTTCCGGTGTAAACGTCCTCGCGACCGGTTGATGATTTGTAGACACAATCCATCGCCTTTGACGATGTGATGATCAGGCCGATGCCGCCCTCCACGATACATTCCAGTGTGCCGATGTTGATGCCGGCTCCATCAGCCGATGCCGGAGCGGCAGAAGCGGCAGCGATACCGAGAGACAGAACAAGGGTAGATGCGATACGTTTCATAAGAGAGTGCCTTTCTGGCAGAATGTGGAGGTCGGGCTGCGTGACTAACTCGCCACGCAGCCAGGCCCCCGAATCGCCGTCCCGGGCGAATGTTCATTCGATAGCCACCGCCCACAAAAATCCAATTACAATTTCGACATAATTGTCACGATTTATGTAATCACTGAAACAGCCTACTTCAAGCTGTTGCAGAACCGCTGGATACGTTCGCAGGCATCTTCCAGCGCCTCGTTGGACGTGGCATAGGAAATCCGGAAAAACGGCTCCAGGCCAAATGCAGCGCCATGCACGGCTGCTACGCCTTCATCCGCCAGCAGGGCGGTGACAAAGTCTTCATCGTTTTTGATCAGCTGGCCTGACGGTGTGCTTTTGCCAATCAGACCCTCACATGACGGATAGACATAAAACGCCCCTTCCGGTGTCGGGCATGACAAACCGTTTGCCTGGTTCAGCATCGACACGACGAGATCACGGCGAGCCTTGAATATCTCATTGTTCCTGGCAATGAAATCCTGCGGTCCGTTCAATGCTTCAACTGCCGCCCACTGGGAAATCGACGACGGGTTGGATGTGGATTGCGACTGCAACTTGCGCATCGCATTGATGAGCACTGTCGGACCGGCAGCATAGCCGATACGCCATCCGGTCATGGCATAGGCTTTCGATACGCCGTTCATCGTCAAGGTGCGCTCGTACAGGGCAGGTTCAACCTGGGCAGGTGTCACGAACTTGAAATCATCATAAACCAGGTGCTCGTACATATCGTCGGTCAGCACCCAGACATGCGGATGTCGCATCAGCACATCTGTCAGCGCCTTCAACTCCGCAAGACTGTAGGCTGCGCCTGACGGATTTGACGGTGAGTTGAACACCAGCCACTTGGTTTTCGGTGTAATCGCAGCTTCCAGAGCCGCCGGCTGCAGCTTGAAACCTTCACCCAGCGTCGTTTCGACAAACACCGGCTTGCCACCACCCAGCAGCACAATATCGGGATAGCTCACCCAGTAAGGCGCCGGTATGATCACCTCATCACCGGGGTTCAGCGTAGCCAGCAGCGCGTTGAACAAGACCTGTTTGCCACCGGTTCCGACCGACACCTGCGACGGCTCGTACTTGAGACCGTTGTCGCGTTCGAATTTTGCGCAGATCGCCCGCTTCAGCTCGGGCACCCCGTCCACCGGTGTATATTTGGTGCGCCCCTCGCGGATCGCCTTGATGGCAGCTTCCTTGATGTTGTCAGGTGTATCAAAATCAGGTTCACCCGCCGACAGGCTGATCACATCGCGCCCGGCCGCCTTGAGCTCCATGGCTTTCGTTGAAATCGCGATCGTGGCCGAAGGTTGTATCCGGGAAAGCGAGTCTGCGATGAAGCCCATTGGAGCAACTCCTTGAAATTATTTGTACCATCGGTCCCGATTGACCGGCGCGGACCCTAGTCCTGCCGTTTTTGTACTGCAAGGGCAAAGTACCCGTTTTTGATCGTTTTGGCTGCTGAGGATT
>CAYRLR010000040.1:0-3417 GCA_964424975.1 uncultured Anderseniella sp. | reverse complement strand
TTTTGTACTGCAAGGGCAAAGTACCCGTTTTTGATCGTTTTGGCTGCTGAGGATTTTCACAATTGCACATTTCAATCGCCGGGGCCGGAATTACCGGCCTGGCTTGCGCCATCGCACTTGCAAAGAACGGCCATTCAGCAACCATCCTTGAGCAGGCGGCCCGACTGGAAACGATTGGCGCAGGCCTGCAACTGGGCCCGAATGCCGTTCGTATCCTTGAGGACCTGGGTGTGTGGCAGAAACTTGAAGCACAATGTTGCGCGCCGGAACGCATTCGCATCTGCGATGCGATCAGCGGACGCCAACTGTCTGAACTTGAACTGGGACGCGGATTTACCCAGAAATTCGGCAGCCCCTATCGTGTGGCGCACCGCGCGGACCTGATTGATGCGCTGGCGCAAACAGTGTCGCGCAACGACGATATCCAGATTGTCAACAACTGCAGGATAACCGGACTTGAACCGGGCGAGCCCGCGCGCCTTAAAACCCTGTCCGGCGAAACATATGACTCTGACCTGGTGATTGCAGCAGATGGTATTCGCTCGGCGTTGCGAGGCCATATTGCACCGGGCAACGAACCGCGCCCCAGTGGACAGACACTGTACCGTGCCCTTGCACCTGCCGGCGACCTGCCTCCCGGTCTTGATCGTGATGCGCTTTATCTCTGGCTCGCGCCGGGGGCCCACATTGTCCACTACCTGGTGTCTGGTGGCCGCCGGCTCAATGTCGTGGTCTGCGCCGACCAACCCGCCGGCCAGGCGGGCTGGAACAACATAGCCAGTCGCGACGAGGTGCTTGCTGCGTTGCCCGGCGCCAGCAGTGCCGTGCGCGATCTGTTGTCCACTCCTGCGAGCTGGCTCGCCTGGACCGGTGCCGACCTTGACCCGTTCACCACATGGAGCCGGGGCAATTGCGTGCTGGCAGGCGATGCAGCTCACGCGTCCCTGCCCCATCTTGCACAAGGTGCAGCCATGGCCCTGGAAGACGCTGCCTGCCTGGCCGCCTGCATCGGTGACGGAGCTGATCTGAAATCTGCTCTTGTTCGCTATGCAACCCAACGCCAGACGCGCACGGCCAGGATCAGCGAAGAGTCCCGTCGCAATGCCGGCATCTACCATATGCGCGGCGCAAAGGCACTGGCGAGAAACATGGCTCTGCGGCTGATGCCCGCTGCCATGCAAATGCAGCGTTTGGCCTGGATTTACGCCGCACCGCCACATCCCACCGGGTAAAGGCGAACCACACAACAGGCATGGTCCTGTAGGATGGAAAAACATCGAGAAACCCTCCGATCCGTTTGACTTGTTCATCGGGTTACGACCAGTGTGGCTGCTCACATCGAACGGTTAGTACAGGGTTCCACACATGCAGCAGCTTCCGACCATTCTTGCCAACAGGATCGCCGAACGCGGGCCGATCCGGGTGGGTGTCATCGGCGCCGGAAAATTCGGCTCCATGTTCCTCAATCAGGTGCCGTTTTCTCCGCACCTGTCAGTTGCTGTGATAGCCGATCTCGATCCGGAACGCGCACGCGCGGCTTGCCGCAATGTCGGTTGGCAGGACGACCTGATCTCCGCGACACGCTTCACCGATGATGCCATGGACCTGATTGCCGACCCGGCTGTTGAAGTTGTCATGGAAGTCACCGGATCACCGGCTGCCGGCTGCGCGCACGCGCTCGCTGCCGCCCGGCACGGCAAGCACATCATCATGGTCAACGTGGAAGCAGATGTGCTGGCAGGCCCTGTACTGGCCGAAGCACATCGCAGCGCCGGCACGGTTTACTCCATGGCCTCGGGCGATCAGCCGTCACTGGTTTGCGAGATCGTCGATTGGGCAAGAACCTGTGGTCTGGACATCGTGTGTGCCGGCAAAGGCACCCGCTATCAACCTGAATTTCATGATGTCACGCCGGATGATGTATGGACCCACTATGGCCTTACCCCGGAGCAGGCCGCTGCTGCCGGCATGAACTCGCAGATGTTCAACTCGTTTCTGGACGGGACCAAGTCCGCCATCGAAATGGCGGCTATCGCCAATGCCACCGGACTGAAGGCACCCGGCGACGGGCTGAAATTTCCGGCAGTCGACTTCGACAATTTGCAGAATGTCCTGATTCCGGCAGACGCCGGCGGCATGCTTGGCGGCGAAGGATTTGTCGAAGTCATCGCCTCCGAGAACCGTGGCGAGACCACTGAAATGCACAATCACCTGCGCTGGGGTGTTTATGCGGTGTTCAAGGCACCCAACCGGTATGCACGCGATTGCTTCCTGCAATATGGCCTGAAAACGGATCAGTCAGGATATTATGCAGCCATGTACCGGCCATATCATCTGATCGGTCTCGAGCTTGGTGTTTCGGCTGTCAACGCGGTGGTACGCGGTGAGGCATCAGGCGCCACCGCCGCGTGGCGCGGAGACGTTGTCGCTGTAGCCAAGAAAGACCTCGTTGCCGGCGACAGGCTGGATGGCGAAGGCGGTTACACCGCCTGGGGCAAGTTGATGCCTGCTGACGCATCGCACCGCTCACGCTCCCTGCCCATCGGTCTTGCCCACGGCGTCGACCTCATCCGCCCGGTCAAACACGGCGCGACCATTACCTATGACGATGTCGGTGTATTGCCGGACAATGCGGCAACCCGATGCCGTCAGGAATTGGAGAATTCCGCCAACTTCCAAACATAACCTTTTGATTTCGTTAACGTTTCGTTTACCAAATGCCCATGGTTCGCCACACTATGACCCGACCATCGGCACGATTTGTTTGATTTTGTGCCATGCTTTTGTGGTCTCCTCATAGATCAGAGGGGTTCATGATTGAACCGGGATGCGCGCATTATGTATATCAAAAAAGATGAAACGGACGGCTTGTACGGTTTCGGATCCGGTGCACGTGAGAACAAGTGCACGCAGAAGCGCCGAAACACCCATATTCTGTCCTTCTTTGCCGTGGCGCTGTGCACCGCCGTGCTGGCGGTAATGGTTGCGGTGTTACCCATCATTGGCCCGGCCGTGGCCAGCCCTTTGCTCAACCAGGCAGAAAATGGCCCGCATGATCTTGGCGTTGCTGCGATTGCCGCTTTTTCATTCTCGACAATCGTGTGCGCCGCAATGCTGATGATACCTGTTCTTGCATCACGCAAGTCACGCCGCAAGAACCGGCTCTAGAGCTTAAGCTCCTGCACCAGGCAAGAAAAAGCCAGCATCGCGAACAAACGATGCTGGCTTCAATATTGTCTTCAAACCTGCAGCAGATTATTTCTGCCCGCCGGTGCCACCGCCATTGCCGCCACCGCCATTGGCGCCGCCTTCACCGCCGGTTTTACCGATGTTGGAAAAATCCTTGCGACCAGTGAAGTTCTGCAGCTTGCCGGGACGGGCATTTGCCTTGCGAGGCACGGAATTCGGCCGTTTGTA
>CAYRLR010000039.1:0-10871 GCA_964424975.1 uncultured Anderseniella sp. | reverse complement strand
ATGCGCCAGTCCTCGCGCAGATCATCATGCAAAAGGGTGTGGTTTTTCAGATCAGCCGGGCAGCAAAGCGGAGGGCCTGATTGCAACAATGACGGCGCACAGACCGGAAACAGTTCTTCCGTCATTAATCGTTCGACACTCAAGCCCGGCCAGTCACCGGCACCGTAGCGAATTGCCATATCCACATCCACCCGGGCAAAATCCACACTGGTGTCCGTGGTGGTGATGCGGACATCTATGTCCGGGTTCGATTTGCGGAAGCGGCCGAGTTTGGGGACCAGCCAAGTGGCCGCAAACGAATCCATTGTTGTGATGGTCAACTCGCCGGACTGATCCTGATTGTGCAACCTGTCGACGGCAGAGGCCATGATGTCGAGGGCTTCGCTGACGGCGGGAAACAGCGCCTGCCCGGCGCTTGTCAGAACCAGGGCGCGGTTCAGACGCTTGAATACGGGCATCCCGAGATGGTCTTCCAGAGACTTGATCTGATGGCTTACCGCGGCCTGCGTAACGTGTAATTCGTGCGCAGCAAGAGTGAAACTCAAGTGACGTGCGGCCGCTTCAAAGGCACGCATTGCGTTCAGGGATGGTAATCGTCTGGCCATGGTGTTTAATAAGAAAAAATAACGCCAAAATCAATTTCATAATTATGAAAATCGACAATTTGGCTGAATACAGCTAAAAATATGATAAAAGATGGGAATTCGGATTATTTTTTCTAATTCGATTGGCAATTAAGATCGTTTGTGGCCCAAAACCGGGGATTCTATAAAAGCATCCAGTCAACACGGGTTCTCCTGATCAGCCGTCAAGGGCGCAGGGACCACTACAAACTGGAGCTTTATCATGAAGATTTCATCGTCTGGCACACTTTGCGGCATATCCGAAACCAAATCTGCTTCTGCTGCGGGTTCGTTGCCTGTCGCCATCGCGCGCTGGTCCGGCAGAGGCTTTGACCTGTTGATGCAATGGCACGGCCGGATGGCTCAGCGCAGGCAATTGAGCGAGTTGAACGAGCGGTTGCTGAATGACATCGGCGTGACCCGCATCGACGCCTGTCGCGAAAGCAGCAAGCCGTTCTGGCAAGCCTGAACCTACACAACCCTGATTTTGAAACCGGTGAGACAAGCTGTTTGGTCTTACCGCGATACCGGAGCATTTATCATGACTGATATTCACCACTCTTCCATTCTGCTGCCCGAGACCGTCGACACACGGGCACCTGCGAGCTGGAACAGCATTATGGTTGCGTTGGTTGCCATTTTTCTTGTCCTGGCAGCCACCCACCTGACCGGACAGACCAGCGGCGTTGCAAGCCAGGTGCAAGGTTCAGAGACGGGAACGGCCAAGCTGGATGGCCGCGGCAAATGGATAGGCTACATGTAGCAACAAGGGGTCTGACTATTGACCCGTCTGGCCAGTGACAATGGTGAAGTTGATGAGCTTGACAAGAGCGACATGGGTTCAACTGAACCCATAAAGTTGCTCGATTCCCAAGTGTCAGAGCAATTTTATCCATCCAGGTGGATGAATGTTGCTCTGTTTCAGGTCCTTCGACTCACCACCACCGGTCCGGCATGAGCAGCACGTCGCGTGACAATTTATTCACGTCGCGCAAGCCGCACAATGCCATCGTTGTGTCGAGTTCCTTCTGGATGATTTCCAGCGCGGTGGTGACGCCTTGCTCGCCCATGGCGCCCAGGCCATACAGAAAGGCGCGGCCGATATAGGTGCCGGCAGCCCCCAGTGCCTTTGCCTTCAACACATCCTGACCGGTCCGGATGCCACCATCCATGTGGACCTCGATCTTGTCGCCCACCGCATCGATGATCGCCGGCAGTGCCGAGATGGATGACAGGGCCCCGTCCAGCTGGCGACCGCCATGGTTGGACACGACCAGCGCATCGGCGCCAACCTGCAGTGCCATTTTCGCATCTTCAGGATCGATAATGCCTTTCAGGATGATCTTGCCGCCCCAGCGTTTCCTGATCCATTCAAGATCTTTCCAGTTGAGCTGGGGATCAAACTGTTCATTGGTCCAGCTGGAGAGCGATGACATATCGTCAACGCCCTTGGCGTGGCCGACGATGTTGCGGAACGTACGGCGATTGGTGCCCAGCATACCCAGGCCCCACCGGGGTTTGGTCGCCATGTCGATCATGTTGGCGATGGTCAGCTTTGGCGGCGCGCTCAACCCGTTCTTCAGGTCCTTGTGGCGCTGGCCGAGCAATTGCAGGTCGACCGTCACCACCAGGGCAGAACACCCCGCAGCCTTTGCCCGGTCGATCAGGTTGGCTGAAAACTCCCTGTCACGCATCACGTACAGCTGAAACCAGAACGGTTTGGTTGTGTGTTCCGCCACGTCTTCAATAGAACAGATGGACATGGTGGAAAGCGTAAACGGTATGCCGAATTTTTCGGCAGCCCTGGCCCCCAGAATCTCACCGTCAGCATGTTGCATGCCGGTCAGGCCGGTGGGCGCGATGGCGACCGGCATGGTCACGTCTTCACCGATCATCTTTGATCTGGTGGTGCGGTTGTCCATATCGACTGCTACCCGCTGGCGCAGTTTGATCCTGGAAAAATCAGACTCGTTGGCGCGATAGGTTGTCTCTGTGTACGAACCTGAATCCGCATAATCGTAAAACATGCGTGGAACACGGCGTTGGGCGAGGACACGCAGGTCTTCAATACAGGTGATGATGGGCATGCTCACTCCGGCGCCAGCTACAGGGTCTGACAAATTGGTAAAATAAACTGACCTGAAAATCTAGGGTCAACACCTGCCATCATTACCGGGATTTGCAGGCAGTTGAAGTGACCATCGTGCAAGGCGCGTCAAATCGGTCACCTACCTGAAACGTTCGACTGGTCGCGAAGCTGATCATAGCGCTGCATGGCCTGGCCAAACGCCTGGAACAAACGCACCGAGTCCGGATTGTCCTTTGCGCGGTATTCAGGATGCCACTGGACGGCCAGCACGAAACTGTCCGTATCTTCCACGGTTACAGCTTCGATGACGCCGTCGGGTGCACGCGCCATGACTTTGAGACCGCTGCCCAGCCTGGCGATGGCCTGGCGATGAACCGTATTCACAATCGTACCGGACTTCTTCAGGATTGCATGCAGGATGCTGGCCGGCTCGATGGCAATCGGGTGGGCGGGGCCATAACGTACTGCAATGTCGTCGCTGTCTGCGGCCCGGTGATCGAGATTGCCGGATTTGCTTTGAACCTCGGTGTCAAGCGTGCCGCCAAAAACGACATTCAACTCCTGAAAACCGCGACAAATACAGAAAAGCGGCATGCCGCGGTCCAGCACCGCCCGGATCAGCGGCAGCGTCAGGCCGTCACGAAGCTGGTCGTAGGGTTCATGATCCGCACTGGGTTTTGCACCGAACCTGGGCGGATGAACATTGGAAGTCGCCCCCGTGACCAGCACGCCATCAAGCCTGTCGAGCAACTGGTCCAGGTTCACGCCGCCCTCCATGGCCGGGATGATGACCGGCAAGGCGCCGGAGCAATCCATCAAGGCACGCAGATACTTGTCTCCGGCGGAATGGAAAAGCAGCCCGTCCTTTTCCGTTACATCGGCGGGCACGCCTACAAGAGGTGGTCTGGATGTTGTCGACATGCACTGAATCCTGAAAACGAATTGGGCTTTGGTAAACTGGCGGCAACCAACATGTCCAACAGTTTCTCAATGCCGCCATTCGCAATCGGATTGCCAGTTCACGTGTTCACCACATTGCCGGAATGTCATCTCAAAAACTGCATCTTCCTGTTGTATCTGTGAAAAGTTTGGGGTTTATTCATGTCAGGCAGGCCGGAATGGTCGGCTTCAATGATTGAACGCGTCGCGACAGTGTGCGTTTGATCTTATGAATATGCCTGATTCTGCTGAACCAGGACACATTCGAAAACAAGGGAGTATCCGAATGGATCGTCGTAAGTTTATCAAGTCTGCCGGTATCGCCACAGGGGCGGCGGCAGTTGCAACTACATTGTCAGCGCCTGCCATTGCGCAAGCCAAGAAAGACATGGTTATCGTGGCTACATGGCCGCGGGATTTTCCGGGCCTGGGTACAGGTGCGCAGCGTCTTGCCGCACGTATCGGAGAATTGACTGAAGGCCGTATCGCGGTACAGTATTTTGCTGCCGGTGAACGCGTTGGCGCTTTTGACTCGTTCGACGAAGTCGCATCGGGGAACGCGCAGGCTTATCATGCTGCCGACTATTACTGGAAGGGCAAGCATCCTGCCTGGGCGTATTTCACGTCAGTACCGTTCGGATTGACCCACAATGAACAGAATTCCTGGATCAACTTCATGGGTGGCCAGGCTCTTTGGGATGAAGTGGCTTCCGGGTTCGGTCTCAAGTGCCTGATGGCAGGCAGCACCGGCGTTCAGATGGGCGGCTGGTTCAACAAGGAAATCAACTCTGCCGACGACCTCAAGGGTCTGAAGATGCGTATTCCTGGCCTTGGCGGTGACGTCATGGCGAAACTGGGTGCATCTCCGGTGTCCCTGCCGGGTGGCCAGATTTATGAAAATCTTGTCTCGGGCGCAATTGATGCAACCGAATGGGTTGGCCCCTGGAATGACTACTTCATGAAGTTCTATGAGGCTGCCAAATACTACTACTACCCTGGCATGCATGAAGCCGGTTCAACGCTGGCTCTCGGCATGAACGAAAAGTGGTGGTCTGATCTTGGCAAGACCGATCAGGAAATCATCAGGGCTGCATGTGGCGAAGAGCACACATGGTCAATGTCCGAATACAACGCAAACAACGGTACGTACCTGACCAAGCTGGTCAAGGAAAACGGCGTTGAGCTGCGTGAATTCAACGATGACATCTATGACAGCTTCGGTACGGCTGCTGAGGAAGTGTTTGCAGAAACAGTTGCACACTCTGATCTGGCAAAACGCACTCATGAAAGCTTTGTTGCAGCGCGTGCCGACGTCGGCGGCTGGATGAAGCTGTCTGAAGGTGCATACTTCCAGCAACGCAACCGCGTTCTGGGCCTGTAATCAGGTCTTTGATCTGACAATCAAACAACGCGGTGGAACAGGTGATCCTGTTCCACCGTCCACGCCGAAAAGACCGAAAAGCGGCAGGCGGCGAATATTGGTGAGGGTTTTGCCAGGGTGATCAAGGGTGGGTGCTGACTGTGAGCGATGAAACATATCAGGCGTCGGCATCGACGCTGGGCTGGCGGATGTTTTCCTGGGCCGTCACAATCTTGATGTTCGTTTTCCTGTTTAATAATGTTCTGACCTTTTGGCTCGATTGGCCGGGAGCCACTTCGATTACCTCGAATGGAGGCGCACTTGCCTGGCTTCAGGCAGCGCTTTACGGGCTGGGTCTGGCTGGTGCGGTCTGGTATGTGCGCAATTCGCGAGCACTGCCGCTGCGGGCCGATGCAAGGCGGCTCTACGGGGTGACGGCCTACATTATCCGCTGGGCGTTCTTCTCGGTGCTGCTGGTCGGTCTTGTAGACGCGTTCATTTCTTTTTTGCGGGTGGAAGGTTTTCTGGAAAGCCTCGCCGGCAGCAATTTGACAGCCGAACTCGGGAGGCCTGTGTTCCGGGGGCTTTGGGTGCATGTCCCCTTGCTGGTCATTTCGTTCGTCCTCGCATACTTTGTGCGAACATTGGGGTTTATCTGGCTGACCTTGCTGGTCGTCATCGCAGAACTGACGATTGTATTCACCCGCTTCATCTTCTCCTATGAACAAGCCTTTATGGGCGACCTGGTGCGGTTTTGGTATGCAGCGCTGTTTCTGTTTGCCAGCGCCTATACGCTGATCGAGGAAGGTCATGTACGGGTGGACGTGCTGTATGCGGGGTTTGCCGAAAGAACCAAGGGCATCGTCAATCATGTAGGGTCAATCCTGCTGGGCATGTCATTGTGATTTGCGATCTTGTGTTTCGGCATGGAGGGCAAGGCCAGCGTGATCAACTCACCGTTGCTGAATTTCGAAGTCTCGCAATCGGGATTTGGCATGTATGTGAAATACCTGATGGCTGGTTTTCTGTCGGTTTTCGCGGTGACGATGATGGTGCAGTTTGCCGGCTACCTGCTGGATGCCGTGGCTGATCAACGTAATGAACCCGGCAAGCGCAAGGTCGCAGACGCCGGCGCGCATTGAACTGATGCTTTGAGGGCAATTCGGATATGGAACTCTTCTTTCTTGCAATGCTGGTGCTGGTCATGGCAACGGCACTCGGTTCAGGTTATCCGGTGGCTTTTGCGCTGCCAGGTGCAGCCATACTCACCATCAGTGCCGCAGCGGTTTCCGGTTACATGTTTGCCGGCGACAGCGCAGCCTATTGTGCACAAGGCTCACCGTCGCAGTGGTTGAGTGCCGGTGTCACCAACTTCCGGGGGATTTACTGGGAGGTCGAGCGAGACACGCTGATTGCCATTCCGCTGTTCGTGTTCATGGGAATCATGCTGCAGCGATCAAAAATCGCGGAAGACCTGCTGGTCACCATGGCCCAGTTGTTCGGCCCGATCCCGGGTGGTCTCGGTATATCCGTGGTGTTTGTTGGCGCGCTGTTGGCGGCAACGACCGGTATTCTGGGTGCAACGGTCGTGGCGATGGGGCTGATCTCGTTGCCGGTGATGATGCGCAACAATTATTCGCACCCGCTGGCCACGGGAACAATTGCAGCCTCGGGTACGCTGGGACAGATTATTCCGCCATCCATCGTGCTGATCATCCTGGCTGACCAGTTGGCCAGCGCCGTCGATCAGGCAGATACGACGCGCAAGGCGCTGTACAAGGCAACGACGGGCGAATTCTCCATGCCGTCCGAATTTGCCGTCACCTCGACCAGCGCGGGAGACATGTTCCTGGGCGCGTTCATTCCGGGACTGGTGCTGGTTGGATTGTACATGCTGTTCATTCTGGTGCTGGCACTGATCAAGCCGAAACTTGCGCCTGCAGTACCGCTGGAAGGCGCTTATGACCGTACCCTGATTGCCAAGGCAATGATGACGCTGGTGCCGCCACTGGTGCTGATCTTCATCGTGCTCGGGTCCATCATTGCAGGCGTTGCGACGGTGAACCAGGCCGGCGCCATTGGTGCAGCCGGTGCCCTGATCATGGCAGGTTACAGGCTCAAGGAAGGCCAGCCGCGTGCCTACTGGCCGGCCATCGTGGCCCTGACTGCCGTGGTCAGCATTTTTGTCTTGTCATCACAGTTCAACATGAACGTGAAGAACATCCAGACCTCAGCCGACGCGCTGGGGATCGGGCTCGGGGCGGTCGCGCTTGGTGCGTTGATTGTTGCGCTTTTGTGGAGCGGCAAACGCGCTCTGCAGATCAACAACACGCTGCATGGAGTCATGCTTGAAACGGCCAAGACAACCTCCCTGGTGTTTATCATCCTGCTGGGCGCGGCCATGTTGACGGCGGCATTCCGCGCATTCGGCGGCGAAGAGCTGGTGAAGGAATTTCTGACCAGCCTGCCAGGCGGCTTCTGGGCGCAGTTCATCATTGTGATGGCGGTGATTTTCCTGCTCGGTTTCTTCCTGGACTTCATCGAGATCGCCGTTGTGGTTGTGCCGATCGTGTCGCCTATCCTGCTGGCGGATCCGCAGGCGAACATTACAGCGGTTTGGCTTGGTGTGATGATCGGCCTGAATATCCAGACATCGTTCCTGACGCCGCCTTTCGGTTTCGCCCTGTTCTATCTGCGCGGCGTGGCACCGTCAGCCGTAAAGACGACATCGATTTACAAAGGCGTCATACCGTTTATCGCATTGCAGTTGCTGGCGCTCGGGATCGTCGGGTACTTCCCGAGCCTGGTGAACTATCTGCCGACCAGACTGTCACTGCTGGGAGAACAGGCACCGCCTCCGGTCAATCCGAAACTGCAGACCTGCATAGAAGAAACAGTGTTTACCCAGTTCCAGACCGACGGAGACAGCATCAGGTCCGCCATTGGCGAGGCGAAAACCCTCAATATGTCTGATCTGCCGCCCAAGCTTGCAAAATCGTTCAGCGATGGGCTCATCAAGGCCGAAAACACCTTCAAGCTGCTGGAAGACATCAAGGCAACCGAAATTATTCTGAAACAGGCAACACCTGCCTACTCTCCTCTGCATATCCGGGTGCGGCAGATTCAGCGTGATGTCCGCAAGGCGCAGGCCGAAGTGAAACTGCTGCGGACCACATTGAGCCGGACCCGTGGTGATGACGATGTTGCAAAGGCTGCGCGCGAACGCCTGCAGGCAAGAATTGACAAGGATACCGACGAAGTCGAACGCCTTGAGGCCATGATACCGGCCGACTGGGTGGACAGGAACAAGGCTTTCAAGAAACTGCTCAATACGGACAAGAAGGCGCGCACGACCTACAGGCGCAACACCGACCAGTCTTACAAACCGGTGATCGCGCTTGCGGAAATCCTGGAGACCACGGATGCGCTGGTTGAACTTGCGCCGGACTTTGCGGAAATGACGAAGCTGGCCGATGCCGGTGATGCCAGCGCCGTGCAAGAGTTGGCGAAAACGCTGAATTCGAAGCTTGGTGCGGTGGCCGGCAGCAATGACATCAACAAGGCGTTGCGCAAGGTGTCGCGCCACGCAGCCAAGTCGCCGGACGATGTGCCGGAATTGAAGAACCTGCTGGTTGAAACAATCCGGGTTTATGACGATCAGGTAAGGTGGCGCACGGCAGCCAAGGCTGAACTCGGTGACAGTGTTGGCAAATACGAAGCTGCGATCAGGAATACAATCGGTCTGCGGTCTCTCAGGCGTTTGCCGGAAGGCATCGCACTGGATGTTGCTGCATGCATGTCGCATCACACCGACGTGTCGCTGAGTTTCTGACGGGGGCATCATGCACGCCAGCAAATTGTTTGACCTGTCCGGCGAAGTCGCGCTGGTTACAGGTGCGTCGTCTGGACTGGGAGAACAGTTTGCCAAGGTGCTGGCTGCCCATGGCGCCAGTGTCGTGGTGGCGGCACGCCGTGCCGACCGCCTGGCATCGCTGGTTGATACCATATCCGGTTCAGGTGGCAAGGCGCATGCCGTTGAACTGGATGTGGCCGACCAGGGTGCAATCGCAGGCGCCTTTGATGCAGCCGAAGCTGCGTTTGGAACGGTCACGATCCTGGTCAACAATGCCGGTATTGCCGGCAACAAGCCGGTTTTCGACATAACGCCGGACGACTGGCGCAAGGTCATGTCCGTCAATCTGGACGGTGTGTGGTTTGCCGCCCAGGAGGCCGCGCGCCGGATGAAGGATGCAGGCAGACAAGGCAACATCATCAATATTGCCTCGGTGCTGTCTTTCAGGGCCGCGCGCACGGTGGCTGCCTATGCTGCTTCCAAGGGCGCGGTGCTGCAATTGACACGCAACCTGGCGCTGGAGTTTGCGCGCTATGACATTCGTGTAAATGCCATTGCGCCGGGGTACATATTGACCGAGATCAACAAGGCATATTTTGAATCGGACGACAGTGCGCCGATGATCAGGCGCATTCCTCAACGCCGCATCGGCGATGTATCGGATCTGGACGGCACCTTGCTGCTGCTGGCCTCCAACAAGGCGTCAGGTTACATGACCGGAACCACCGTAGTGGTGGATGGCGGTCATCTACTGCCGGTCGACTAGTCAAGCGATCCACAACGACACTTCAGGGCCCCGAAAGGCAGAACAATGGATTTCACAATTTCACCGGAACTGGACAAACTCAGGCTGCGGGTGCGCGACTTCATTGCCGGTGAGGTGTTGCCGCTTGAAGATAACAAGGACAATTTCAACGAGTTCGAGAATATCCGCCTGTCCGTGCTGGCCCCGATGCGCGAAAAAGCCCGCAAGGAAGGTCTGTGGGCACCGCAAATGCCGAAGGAACGCGGTGGACTGGGATTGAGTGTTGCCGAGTGGGCGGTGTTTTACGAAGAAGCTGCGCGGTCGATTTTCGGTCCGGTGATCCTGAACTGCCAGGCTCCTGATGACGGCAATATGTCGGTTCTCAACAAGGTGCTGGCGAGCGAGGACATGAAGGACAAGTGGCTTCAGCCGATCATTGACGGTGATGTGCGCTCATCGTTCGTGATGACGGAACCGGCACCCGGATCCGGGTCTGACCCGGGCGGCATGATGCTGACCCGTGCCGAGCGCAAGAATGATCGCTACATCATTTCAGGGCGCAAATGGTATATTTCCGGCGCCGCCGTCGCCTCTCACTTCATTCTCATGGCGCGTACGTCCGATGATCCGCGCAATGGCTTGTCGGCCTTCCTGTTCCACAAGGATGATCCAGGATGGCGCATAGTCCGCCGCATCGGAAACATGGGGCCGGACGAGCATGGGGGCGTGTGTGAACTTGAATTTGACGGGCTTGAGATACCAATGGCCAACCGGCTGCTGGAGGAAGGCGATGGCCTGAGGTTGACCCAGATGCGGCTTGGCCCTGCACGCCTCACCCATTGCATGCGCTGGCTGGGCATGGCGAAACGCTGCATGGAGATTGCCGATGAGTATGTCTCAAACCGCGAGGCATTCGGCTCGAAACTGATTGAGCACGAATCCATTCAGATGATGCTGGGCGATGTGGCGGCCGACATACAGACCGGCAAGCTGTTGACCATGCATGCCGCCTGGCTGATCGATCAGGGTGACAGGGCGCAGAAGGAAGTGTCGATGGCGAAAATCCATGTTGCCGATACATTGCACAACGCTGCCGACACGGCCCTGCAATTGCTGGGCGCCAGGGGCTATTCCGACGATACCGTGGTTGAGTGGATCTACCGGTATGCCCGATGTGCCAGGCTGGTGGACGGTGCATCAGAAGTCCACAAGATGGTCCTGTCGCGCCACTATCGCAAGCGTGGCAATGGCTTCTGGGACTG
>CAYRLR010000038.1:0-11124 GCA_964424975.1 uncultured Anderseniella sp. | reverse complement strand
GCCATCCTGTGGTCGGGCAAGCTGATTGACCGCTTTGATCTTCGCGTCGTGTTCGCCGTCACGACCATCGGACTGTGCGGGGCCTGTCTGATTGCCGGTAGCAGCACCGGATGGCTGACACTCTTGCTGGCGCTGTTCCTGTTGCGGCATTTCGGACAGGGCTTGATGAGCCACATCGCCGTTACGTCTGTGAACCGCTATTATCAAACCGTGCGCGGCAAGGCATCGGCCATCGTCAACCAGGGTTTCACGCTTGCCGAAGCCACTCTGCCCATCACTATTTCGGCTTTGATTGCAGCTATTGGCTGGCGCACGTCATGGTATGTGCTTGGCCTTGTCGCGGCCTGCATCGTGTTGCCGCTACTGCTGTTGCTGATTGCCGATCATCGCCGTCGCCACGGTCGCTATCTGGATCAGATGTCAATTCTTGAAACTGATGTGACAAGCCTGGCCGGGTCGAGGACACAGCGGCAATGGACCAGGGCACAAATGCTGCGCGATCCACGTTTTTATGGTGTCATTCCCGTTGTCCTGGCGCCGTCATTTCTCAATACCGGCCTGATGTTTCATCATCAACACATCGTCGCTTCGAAAGGCTGGGACCTGGAAACCTGGTATCTTCTGCTAATGGCGTATGCAGCCTCATCAATCGCATTTTCCATGCTGGCAGGCATCCTGGTGGACAGGAACGGCGCACGTCGCCTGATGCCTCTGTTCGCCATGCCCATTGCACTGGGCGGATTGTGCCTCATGGCCGGCAGCAACGAGCTGTGGATATTCGGCGTGCTGATTTCATTCGGCGCAGCATCGGGGATGACCGGTGCCGTCACAGCCCCGTTCTGGGCGGAGGTCTACGGCGTCCAGCATCTCGGCGCAATCAAGGCTGTGGCGACTGCCGTGATGATCTTTGCCAGTGCCATGTCGCCGGCCATTTACGGCGCCATGTTCGATGCGCACATCAGCGTACCCGCCATCGGCCTTCTCAACGTCGTTTTCGTGCTGGCAGCATCTGCATGCGCTTGGCTGGCTCTGCGAAAACCATGACCGGCCAGGTGTATCGTCCACCCGCTGACACCGGCCTCGACATCATCCACCACGATGGTGACCTGCTGGTATTGAACAAGCCGTGCGGGCTTCTGTCGGTGCCTGGAAAAGGTCCTGAACTGGCGGATTGCCTGGAAGCAAGGGTTCACGCGACCCTTCCCGACGCCCTGATCGTGCACAGACTTGATCGTGACACGTCAGGTGTGTTCATGATGGCCATGAACGCCAAGGCGCAACGTCACCTGGGATTGCAGTTTGAACGGCGGCATTTGTCCAAGACTTACGAGGCCATCGTAGCCGGTTGCATTGAGGCGGACGAAGGCGAAATCGATCTGCCGCTGATCGCGGACTGGCCGAACAGGCCCTTGCAGAAGGTGTGCCGTGAAACCGGCAAAGCGGCCCTCACCCGCTGGCGAGTGTTATCGCGCACAGAGACAGCCACCCGGGTGGAACTTGCACCACACACGGGCAGATCACACCAATTGCGGGTTCACCTGAAAGAACTCGGCCATCCCATTCTCGGAGATCCGCTTTATGGTGACGCATCTGCCGCTGCCCGGCTTATGCTGCATGCCCATACGCTGACGGTCCGCCATCCCACCGGCGGTGCGGTCACCGGATTTTGCGCGGAAGTCCCGTTCTGACCGAGAACCCTGTCCCTATTCGACAATGATCACCTGTCCTGTGATTGCGCCTTCAACGCTCTTGGCAAAAGCGCGTCCAACCCGTTTCGATGAAACCGGATTGTGGCCCGGAAACCATTTTCCATATCGTGGCACAGACACATCCAGCAAACCGGGGCTGACAACATTGATTCTCAGTTGACGGGGCATTTCGATAGCCGAGCCTACAACAAATCCACCGAGCGCACCGTTTGCTGTCGCGGCTCCGACCCCCATGCGGACCGGATCGCGGTCAAGCACACCGCTGGTCAACGTGAATGAGCCTCCATCAACAACCGTCTTCAGACCAGCAAGAACAAGATTTATCTGCCCCATAACCTTCTGTTTCAAGCCGAGCATAAGTGTTTCGTCAGTATGATCCTGCAAAGTTCCAAAGTGAACATCTCCCGCAGTTGAGACAACCGCGTCCACCGGACCGAGCCGCGCATACATCTTGTCAATCGCGGCCCGGTCAGACATGTCGACCTGAATGTCGTCACTCGAACGGCCAACCCTTATCAAGTCATGGCGTTCGCCGAGTTCCGCACAAGCCGCTTTACCGATGTCGCCTTCAGCGCCGACAACAATGATTTTCATGCGTTTTGCCCTAGTATGTCGTCATACCGCGAGAGTTTATGTGTCAGGAGTTTCCTGCACTTCGCCAGCCGTGCCTGTTGCAATCCCAGGTATTGTTGATGATCACTCAGCACCTTCTTCCGCTCGCCAATGGTTGAGTCGCCTTGTCGATACAGACCTGCAAACCGAGACATCTTCCTGGTCGGCATTCCGGTCTCACGAAGGGAAGCGAGCAAGATCAGCCAATCCAGATTTTCCCGGGAAAAGCGCCGATGGCCGTCAGAACCGCGTGCGATCTCGGGAAGCATTCCCGACTTCTCGTAATATCGAATCGTGTAAGTCGATAGCCCACACTCGCGCGCTGCTTCTGCAATTCTCATCTGGCTGATCACTCCTCTACCCGGTGTTTACAGGGTTAGAGTAACTCCAAGTCAAGCGGGTGGCGAAGAGGCAAAGCAATCATTGTCTGCGACGAGGAATATGGTAGCCAAGGGCTCGAACCGGTTATTGCTTCTCTCCAGATTAACGGGTCCTGCCCCCGACAGGCAATCCGCGAGGTAGCGCATGCTTGTCTTCTTGTATAAAAATAGCGTCATGACCCATGACATTGCTGTTTCCCTCGCTACCATTGCGCTCGTCAACGTGTTGTCCTGGCTGACACCGGGTCCAAACATGCTGGCCGTCATCAGTGCATCGGTGAGCAATGGCAGGCGGGCCGGACTCATGACGGGGCTTGGAATAAATGCCGGCGGGCTTGTGTGGGCCTGCATGGCTGTAATGGGTGTGACGTCGCTGTTTGAGTTGTTTCCACAGTTCATAGTCTGGTTCAAGCTGATGGGCGCTGCCTATCTTCTGTGGCTGGGTTGCAAGGCATTTCAAAAAGCGGGCGCAGTTGTGGTGAAATCACTGAGCGTAGAGCAATCGCAACTGTCCGGCGGGAGCGCGTTTCGAACCGGCTTTTTCGTCATTGCCACAAACCCGAAGGCTGCCCTGTTCTTCGGTTCGATCCTGACGGCGTTTGTTCCAGCCCATTGTCCCGGCTGGTACCTCGTCTCGATCATCGCGATATGCATGACGGTCGGGTTGGTGGGTCACACGATCACCGCCACCGTGTTTTCATCATCGACGGTAGTGCGGCGGTTCCAGTCTGCCCAGCGCAGTATCAATGCCTGCTTCGGTCTACTGTTTGCAGGTCTCGGCCTGACTGTGGCGTGGGACGCCTGCAGACGATTATAGATCAGTATGGTTTTTGATTGAATCAATCAAAGGCCATAAAACTGATTGTTTCCAAAGTGCTACAGATCACGCCTGACCTGTTTCATTGTGGTGCCGGCCACCAGTCGGCAGGCAGCAGTCCGGTGGTGACCGCATACAGCAACGCCGATACGCTCAATACAGACAACACTGTTGTGACCAGGACGCTGGCTGTGGCGCGTTCAACCCAGACACCATACTGCTGGGCAATGACAAACACATTGGTCGCGGTTGGCAGCGAGGCCAGCAGCACTGCGGCAAACACCCAGACGGGATCAAAATTGCCGACGTAACTCAGCATGAAATACATAGCGGCGGGGTGCACGATCAACTTGATCGGTACAATATAGCCCAGAGCCAATGGCACCCGCTTCAACGGCCGCAGTGCCAGTGTGACCCCCATGGCAAAAAGTGCGCACGGTGCCGCTGCCTGGGCAAGATAGTCGATCAGGTGCTGCAGCGGTTCCGGCGCCGGCCACTCCAGAATGGCAAAAGACACACCCACTGCGGTTGCAATGATGAACGGGTGGAACACGATCTTTCTTGCGACATCCACGATCAGACGGCCCGGGGACTGTTTCTGATTGCCGGACACCGCGATCAGCGCCGGTGCCAGTGCAAAATGCATGATGTTTTCGAAACAGAAGATGATCGCGACCGGGATAGCCGCGTTTTCGCCCAAAGCCAGAATGGCAATGGCCGGGCCCATGTACCCGATATTGCCATAGGCGCCCGCCAGGCCCTGGATGGTGGATTCAGCGATGTTGCCGCGGGTTCCAATAATGCCCAGCACGAATGTCAGGATGAAAATCAGGTACGTCACCAGAATGTTGGACGCAATGAACTCCCAGCTTGCCAATTGTTCGACGGGCGTCTTGGCCAAAAGTTTGAAGAACAGCGCCGGCAGCGCGATGTAGATGATGAACGTGTTGAGCCAGCCCAGCGCCTCAAGCGGTTGCCGGGTTATGCGCGCGGCTGCGAAACCGATGACGATCAGCCCGAACAGCGGCAGTATCAAACCCAGAATATGCAGCATGTGCGACCGGTCCGGTGTGCGAAAACAATGACAGGGCCCAGAGCATTAGGCGAAACCCCGAACACATGCAAATGCGTCGATTGCAACCCTTCGATGCATTCGCAGTTTGCACATTGGCGTTGAACGATCCGGCTGCTAGGATCACGGCCAACACCCAATCCAACCCTGTTTCGAGAGGTCTGAGCCATGACGTCATCCCGCACAACCAAAGGCCGCGGCAAGCTGTATGACAACATCCTGGAAACCATTGGCGACACACCTTGCGTGCGTATCAATCAACTCGCGCCAAAGGGTGTCCGGCTCTATGTGAAGGTGGAAGCCTTCAATCCGGGAGGCTCCATCAAAGACCGGCTTGCCGTGTCGATCATTGAAGAAGCAGAACGCTCCGGTGCGCTGAGACCGGGGCAGACCGTTGTGGAAGCAACCAGCGGCAATACGGGCATCGGGCTGGCAATGGTGTGTGCGGCCAAGGGCTATCCGCTGGTGATTACCATGGCGGAGAGCTTTTCGGTGGAGCGGCGCAAGCTGATGCGGTTTCTCGGCGCGAAGGTTGTCCTGACTCCCAAGGCCGAGAAAGGCTTTGGCATGTACAACAAGGCAGTTGAACTGGCCGACGCAAACGGATGGTTCCTGGCAAGCCAGTTTGAGACCGATGCCAATGCAAAGATCCATGAAAACACCACCGCGCGTGAGATCATGGCTGACTTTGACGGTGACCAGCTGGACTATGTTGTGACCGGTTACGGCACCGGGGGAACTGTTTCAGGCATTGGCCGCGTGCTGCGCAAGCAACGCCCTGACACAAAGATCATCCTGTCCGAACCCGCCAATGCACAGATCATAGGGTCCGGCACGGCGCAGGGCCGCAATGAAGCCGGCCAACCGGCGCACAGCCACCCCGCGTTTGAGCCTCACCCGATCCAGGGCTGGACACCTGACTTCATCCCGCTGGTGCTTCAGGAAGCCATTGACGGGAAGTATTATGATGACCTGATACCCGTCGCCGGGCCTGCCGGCATGGAATGGTCGCGCAAACTGGCGCAGAAGGAAGGCGTTTTCACCGGCGTTTCCGGCGGCGCGACCTTCGCCGTTGCCATGCAGATTGCCGAGACGGCACCGGAAGGCACCGTCATCCTGTGCATGTTGCCGGATACCGGAGAACGCTACCTGTCATCGCCGCTGTTCGAAGCGGTTCCCGACTACATGACCGAAGAGGAAGTAGCGTTGTCCCACTCCACCCCGGGATGCCAGATGCCTGCAGCATCCTGACCGGCAGCCATTTCAAGCCATCTCAACAATTACCTGGAAGCCGACAATGAGCGAACTGCCTGCCTACACCCCGCCTAAAGTCTGGACCTGGAACACCGACCTGGGCGGCAAGTGGGGCAGCGTGAACCGGCCGATTGCGGGTGCGACCCATGACAAGGAACTGCCGGTTGGCAAACATCCCCTGCAGCTCTATTCCCAGGCTACCCCCAATGGGGTCAAGGTCACGGTCATGCTGGAGGAATTGCTGGCGCTTGGCCATTCGGGCGCCGAATATGACGCCTACCTGATCAGGATCAGCAACGGCGATCAGTTTGGCAGCGGGTTCGTCGAGATTAATCCGAAATCCAAAATTCCCGCACTTGTGGATCACAGTACGCCAACACCAACCCGGGTCTTCGAATCCGGTGCAATTCTCCTGTACCTGGCCGAGAAATTCCAGGCTTTCATCCCGGCAGACATCAGCACGCGGGCAGAATGCCTGTCATGGCTGTTCTGGCAGATGGGCAGCGCGCCTTATCTCGGCGGCGGATTTGGCCACTTCTATACCTACGCACCGGTAAAGATCGAATACGCAATCGACCGTTACGCCATGGAGGTGAAACGCCAGCTTGATGTTCTCGACCGGCACCTGGCCGACAACCGGTTTATGTGCGGGGATGACTATACCATCGCGGACATGGCCATCTGGCCCTGGTATGGCGCGCTTGTTGCCAACAGGGTCTATTCGGCCGCAGAGTTTCTCAGCACGCACGAATATACCAATGTCATCCGCTGGAACGAGGAAATCGCCGTGCGTCCGGCGGTGAAACGCGGGCGGATTGTCAACCGGATATCAGGCAGGCCTGACCAGCAGTTGCACGAACGCCATGATGCCAGCGATTTCGACACGAGGACGCAGGACAAGCTGGGAGCTACCAAATAACTGCAACAGCTAGAGCAAGCTCTAAGTGTCTGGTTGGGCCAGCCTGAACCAGTTTGATTTCGAGAAGCCGCCAAAAAACAGGTAATAGCCGCCTGGGACAAAGAACAGCGTCAACAGGGATGAAAGCGCCAAACCACCAATCATCAGGGTTGCCATTGGTTCAAACAGCGCACCACCATTGATTGCCATCGGCAGCAGGCCGAGAATGGTGGTCAGAGAGGTCAGCAGAATAGGTGTTACCCGTTTGACAGACGCCTGTATCACAGCCTCTTTCAGCGGCAGATCCGCTATCTCGATATCTATCTGGTCAATCAACACAATCGCATTGTTGATGATGATGCCGGCAAGCGAAATCATGCCGAGTATCGCGAAAAACGAAAGCGGCTCGCCGGTCAGCAACAGTGCAATCGGCGCACCCACGACGACAAGTGGAATGGTCATCAGGGTCAACAAGACCCGTCTGGCTGAATTGAACTGGAACATCAAGGCTATCAGCATGATGGCCAGAGCGGCCGGCATGCCTCCCAGCAGCAGCTTGTTCACCTTGGAGGAGTTCTCGGTCTCACCACCGATGTTCAGCCTGTAGCCGTCTCCGAGTTTCAGGCCGTCCAGTGTCGGCTGCATCAACGCCACCACCTGATCGGCAGCCAGGCTATCGCTCTTGCCGAGTATCTTGATGGTGCGCACCTGGTTTTCCCGCCGCAATTGCGAGTATTCCAACCTCGGTTCAAAGCTGGCTATCTGGTCCAGCGATATCAGCCGGCCGCCTGCGGAAATCGACATGTTGGCGATATCTTCCAGGCTGTCACGGAAACCTTCTCCAGCACGCACAACAATGGGAATCGACTCGGTTCCCTCCCGGTAGGTGGAATAGCTTCGACCGGAGAAGAATGTGTTCATGACATTGGATATATCCTCCGACGTCACCCCAAGCTCACGCGCCTTGTCCTGGGCAATATTGATGACGATCTTGAGGCTCTTGTTGCCCCAGTCATTCTCGTTCTGGACAATTCCGGGCACCTGGGCGAACGCCAGTTCGACAGTGTGCCCCAGATCCAGCAGCTTCTCTGAATCAGGTCCGCTGATTTCTATTTCCACGATGCCTGACTCACCGCCGCCCATGGACAACCGCTTGACCTTGAAGCGCGCAGCAGGGTGATGTTCCAGCAGATAATCCTGAGCGCGACTGGCACCTGTGACTGCGCCTGAAAACTCATTGGTGTTCACAAGAATGAATGCGCTGGCAGGGTTTGCATCGGCCGGATTCAGGGCCAGGTAAAACCTGGGCCCGCCGTCGCCCACGAACACAGTGGTATTGCGCACTTCCGGATTGGACTTCTTGTCGAGCAACCATTTTTCCACCGCCAGGGCCTCCTGCCGGGTGCGGTTGATCGACGTACCCTTTGGCATGTCGAGATAGATCAGGTACTCAGCGCGTTCGGCCAGCGGGAACATTTCCTTTTTGACACCTGAAAAGAGCGTCATGGAGCCGACAACAGCAACGTAAGTCAGCAATATCACAAATGGCGCAAACGACAGGCTCCGGCCAACCGCGAATCCGTACAAACCAACCAACCAGCCTTTTTTTGCGCCTTTGCTGGCAGGCTTCTTGCCGGAAAACCAGACAATCATTGCCGGCAGCACATACATGGCTGTGAGCCAGGAACCCAACAGCATTACGCCAACGACGGCGCCAAGTGAGAATGCGAATTCGCCTTCGGTGCCTTCAAGAATAAGCATCGGCACAAAGGCCGAAACCGTGGTTATGGAAGCAACACCCAGGGGGGTGAAAAATTGCTTGCCAGCGGCGAGCGCAGCCTCCCTGGGGTCAGTACCCTCGCCCATTCTGCGTTGAATGTCTTCGACAACAACCAGCCCGTTGTCGACAAGAAGGCCAAGCGAAATAATGACTGCCGCAATGGATATCTGCTGCAGGTCAATGTCCAGAAAACGCATCCCCGCTAGGGCGAATGCGACGGTAAACGGTACGATACAGGCGATAATCATCGAGGCCCGCAGGCCAAGGAAGATGAAGAGAACCAGGACCACGACGATAAACGTCTGTGCCACGTTGCCCAGCGCGCTGTTGATTGACGCCGTGACGTTGGTCTCCTGGTATGTGGAAAACGTGAACGTAACACCGATGGGCTGGCGTTGTTCAAATGCCGACACTGTCTCAAGCAACCTGGTGCCAAGTTTCTGGATGTCCTCGCTATCGGCCATCTCGACACCGACCATGATGGCCGGTTGGGCGTTGAAGTAGACAGGCTTGCTCGCCGGATCGACATACCCGCGCCGGACAGTCATCAGGTCCTTGAGCCGGACAAACCCGCTCAGTCCTTCCACCTTGGTGAGAATGTTGCCTATATCGCCAACAGAGCCAAGATCTCCATTGGCTTCCATGATCAAGGTCGTGCCATTTGCATCCAGTTGGCCTGCCGGCAGGATGACGTTCTGATTTTGCAGGTCCTGCAGCACCTGGGGAAGCTGCACACCAATTGCCGCCAGTTTTCTGGAGTCGATCTCCAGCCATACGCGTTCTTCCTGAACCCCGAACAGGGTAACTTTCGATACACCTTCAACAGTGTAGAGATGGGTGCGAAGATCATCCGCCGCCGTCTTCATATCAGCATAGGAAAATCCCTCACCGGTTACGGCAATCGTTGCGATAGACACATCACCGTAATTGGTGTTCACAAACGGACCGATGGTTCCTTCCGGCAGGTCTGACTTCACGTCCTCCATCCGGTTTCGGATGTCCTGAAACATGTTGGTCAGGTCCGCCCCGGATACATTGTCATATGCCGTCAGGGTGATCACGGTGCTGCCGGTGGTGATCAGGGTGTTGATGTCTTCTATTTCCCCTATCTCACGCGCCTTGCGTTCAATAGGTTCCACGATCAGATCCTCCATCCGTTCAGGGGAC
This sequence comes from uncultured Anderseniella sp., assembly GCA_964424975.1. Taxonomy (GTDB): domain Bacteria; phylum Pseudomonadota; class Alphaproteobacteria; order Rhizobiales; family Aestuariivirgaceae; genus Anderseniella. Next base: position 1,435 of record CAYRLR010000038.1, on the reverse strand, counting down.
ATTCCCGGAAACTGGGCTGTAATCTGAGCATTGCGGATGGTGATGGCCGGATTTTCGCGCTTCGGAATACCGGCATAGATAAACAGTCCCTGGACCAGCAGCCCCATCATGATGAGGACGGTGAGGCGGGACTTGTTGATGCCAAGCGCAGTCAGAGAAACCATGATGTATGTCCGCTATTTGTCATCGGGGAGCAGTTTGACCTTCTGCCCCTCGTGCAGGAATGACACACCGGCTACCGCAACCCGTTCTCCGAGTTTCAATCCATCGACAATAATGATGGAGTTGTCGCGAACTCCACCCACGCTGACCGACCTGCGGTGAACCGTGCTGTTGCTGGCGTCGAACACAAAGACACTCGTCTTGCCGGGGGTGTCCGGCCCGGTGCCTTTTGCAAGCTGTCCGTCAAACGGCAACACCGACAAGGGTAGAGGGAAACCCTGACCGCTTGGAACCGTGAACTCCATGGCAATCTCAACTGCCATTCCCGCCTTGATCGACGGATCGACTTCATCCAGTTTTACAACCACCGGAAATGACGAAACCGTATCCGCACGGGCACCCAGTTCACTTATGTGACCGGCAAGTGTAACCGACGGATTGTCGGCAAGACGCACGGCCACTTTCTTGCCGACCGCCAACCGGTTCACAATATCGAAACTGACTGAAAAGCTGGTCTCAAACGCATCTTCAGCATACAGGGTTGCAACCGCTGCGCCGGTCGATACGTTGCTGAAAGACTGAACCTCTACCGAATTCAGTATCCCGTCAAACGGCGCAGCCAGCACCGCCTTGGTCAGGTTTTCTTTTGCCGTGTCCAGAGTGCGGTGCGCCTGCAGCACCTGCGCAGCTGTGGTTTCAGCTTCGGTCTTCGCTTCGTCCAACGCGGCTTGAGCGATGACTTTCTGTTTCAGCAACACTTCCCTGCGCTGCAGATTGGTTTGGGCATTTCGCGCCCGCGATTGAGATTCACCAAGAGCCGCTTTCGCAGTTGCTACCTGCAACTCCAGCGACCGTGGGTCGAGTTCAGCGAGAATATCGCCCTTGCTGACGCGCTGACCTACATCCAGGTTCACTTCTTTCAGCCGGCCTGAAATCTCAAATGACAAGACAGAGGTCGATGACGGCTGCAGTACGCTGGGAAACCGGCGAACAGTGGTTTCCTCAACCGCCTTGATCACAAGGGTCTTCAGGCCCCTGACCGGCGGCTCCGGGGTTTCTGCAAGCTTGCCATCATCACATGCCGTCAGAAAAAATGTGCAACACAACACACTTATTGCTCGCCTCATCCAGTATTGTCCTCTGCTATACTTAGGGTCCTGAACCTAGCCAACCATATCCGGCACAGTGGCACTGTAGCTTTGTGATGGCAATTGGTAAGGTGGTCTGTGAACCTCATGTGGACGCATCTCAACGCCGCAATGACAATATTTCT
>CAYRLR010000037.1:0-11146 GCA_964424975.1 uncultured Anderseniella sp. | reverse complement strand
GAATTCAAACGGTAAGACGGGTGTTGTCTATGTGCGCTCGACTGGTGAAAACCAGCGCGGCGAAACGGTGCTTGAATTTGTGCGCTGGGTCATGGTGCGCAAACGTGATGCGGCATCGCCGGCACCCGATGCGGTTGTGCCGGACCTGCCGGCGCAGGTATTGTCGGCGCAACTGGGGCTTGCTTGTCCGGTGATTGACCCGTCCAGGTGGGACATGGAGCTTTCCGGATCAAGCCACCTGTGGGGCGATTATGAAACGGGAGAGCGGATCGATCATGTCGACGGCATGACCGTGGAAGAAGCCGAGCACATGCTGGCGACACGGCTGTATCAGAATACCGCCAAGGTGCATTTCAACCAGTTCACCGAAGGCCAGGGCCGCTTTGGCCGCCGGCTGATCTATGGCGGCCATGCGATTTCGCTGGCCCGGGCATTGTCGTTCAACGGGCTGGCAAACGCATTTCATGTTGCAGCGATCAATGGCGGTGCGCATGTGGCGCCATTGTTCGCCGGTGAAACGGTGTTCAGCTGGTCTGAAGTGCTCGATACGGCGAGACTGGATGGCCGCGATGATGTGGCTGCACTGCGATTGCGCACCGTGGCCACAAAGGATGCGCCATGCAGCTCATTTCCGGAAACCGCTGATGATGGCGTGATTCTTGACCTTGATTACTGGGTGCTGATGCCGCTCAAGACATAATGAGATGGCTCTACACGGGGTGGAATTAAACCAAAGATCGCATTGCGCATGTTGCATTGCACATAGTATGACAAAAGCAATCCTGCCCAGACGTCTTCACCAGGGACAATCCGAATGGCCAATTCACCAATGAAAGAGCGGCCGCTCTCGCCGCATCTGAGCATCTACAAGCCGATGCTCACCATGATGATGTCGATTGTGCATCGGGTAACCGGCGCGGGGCTCTATTTCGGCATGGCGCTGTTCGTATGGTGGCTGTTTGCCGCGGCCCATTCGCCGGGGTACTTTGATTACGTACAGGGTTTCATTGGCTCCTGGTTCGGGCGCCTGGTATTGTTCGGGTTCACCTGGGCACTGGTGCATCACGCGCTGGGTGGACTGCGTCATCTGCTGTGGGACACCGGTCGCGGGTTTGAACTCACGAAAATCGAATGGATGGCGCGTGCGACAATTGCCGGATCGGTTGCGTTGACGCTGCTGATCTGGATTGCAGCCTATGCGGCGAGGTAACAGACCATGAGCATGAGAACTCCTTTGGGCAAAGTGCGCGGGCTGGGCTCGGCCAGGTCCGGCACCGAGCATTTCTGGCAGCAAAGACTGACCGCGATAGCCAACATCCCGCTGGTGATCTTCCTGGTGTTGTTCTGCGTTTTCATGGTGGACGCTGATCGCGAAGACATGGCAGACGCCATTGCCAACCCGCTGGTGGCGCTGATGCTGGTGTTTACCATCATCTCGATCACCTGGCACATGCGTCTCGGCATGCAGGTCATTATTGAAGATTACGTGCATGGCGAGGGCAGCAAGCTGGCCTGCCTGCTTGGCAATACCTTCTTCTCGCTGGCGGTGGCCCTGACCGGCCTGTTCGCCGTACTCAAGATTTCCTTCGGAGGCTGACCGGTAAATGGCTGCGACGAAAGCATACGAATATACCGACCACCAGTTTGATGTGGTTGTCGTTGGTGCTGGTGGTGCCGGTCTTCGCGCCGCGCTCGGCATGGCCGAGCAGGGTCTCAAGACCGCCTGTATTTCCAAAGTATTTCCGACCCGCTCTCACACCGTTGCGGCGCAAGGCGGGATTGCGGCAAGCCTGCGCAATATGGGGCCTGATCACTGGCAGTGGCACATGTATGACACAGTCAAGGGGTCGGACTGGCTGGGTGATACCGACGCCATGGAGTACCTGGCGCGCGAGGCGCCTGCGGCAGTCTATGAACTGGAGCACTATGGTGTGCCGTTCAGCCGGACCGAAGAGGGCAAGATCTATCAGCGCCCGTTCGGCGGTCATATGCAGAATTTCGGCGATGGGCCGCCGGTGCAGCGCACCTGCGCGGCGGCTGACAGAACCGGGCATGCCATCCTGCACACGCTGTACGGACAAAGCCTGAAACACCACGCCGAGTTCTTCATCGAGTATTTCGCCATTGACCTGATCATGTCGGACGACGGCGTGTGCACCGGTGTTGTGGCGTGGAACCTGGAAGACGGCACCATGCACCGGTTTGCCGCCAAGATGGTGGTGCTGGCGACCGGTGGTTATGGCAGGTCGTATTTCTCGGCCACATCCGCACACACGTGTACAGGCGATGGCAATGGCATGGCGGCGCGTGCCGGCCTGCCGCTGCAGGACATGGAATTCGTGCAGTTCCACCCGACCGGAATCTACGGGGCCGGGTGCCTGATCACCGAAGGCGCGCGTGGCGAAGGCGGCTATCTGACCAATTCCGAAGGTGAACGCTTCATGGAGCGCTATGCGCCCAACGCCAAGGATCTGGCATCGCGCGATGTGGTGTCGCGTTGCATGACCATGGAGATCCGCGAGGGCCGGGGGGTCGGCAAGGACAAGGACCATATCCACCTTCATCTGGATCATCTTGACCCGGCTGTCCTGCACGAGCGCCTGCCGGGTATTTCCGAGAGCGCCAAGATTTTTGCCGGTGTTGACCTGACGCGTGAACCGATCCCGGTATTGCCAACGGTGCACTACAACATGGGTGGCATTCCGACCAACTACTGGGGTGAGGTTCTCAACCCGACCAAAAAGGACCCGAATGCCATTCAACCGGGCCTGATGGCGGTTGGCGAGGCAGGCTGTGCGTCGGTGCATGGCGCCAATCGCCTGGGGTCAAACTCACTGATCGACCTGGTGGTATTTGGCCGTGCGGCTGCGATCAAGGCCGGCAAGGTTGTCGACCGGGATGAGCCGGTGCCGGCGATCAACGAAGCTGCTGTCGACAAGATCGTGGCCCGGTTTGATGCCTTGCGGCATGCGTCCGGCTCGGTTCCGACGGCCAATCTGCGGCTTGAAATGCAGCGTGCCATGCAGGAAGACGCAGCCGTGTTCCGTGTCCAGGACACGCTGGCACAAGGTTGCAGGCGGCTTGATGCAGCATGGCAGAAACTGTCTGACCTGAAGGTGACCGACAGGTCGATGATCTGGAACTCCGACCTGGTTGAGACGCTGGAACTCGAAAACCTGATGACATGTGCGATCACCACGGTCTATTCAGCCGAAGCGCGCAAGGAAAGCCGTGGCGCGCATGCGCGCGAAGACTACAAGGCGGGTCCATATGACGGGCGCGATGACAAGAACTGGCGCAAGCACACGCTGTCTTGGGTTGATGGCAAGGGCAAGGTGAAGCTGGATTATCGCCCGGTACATACCGAGCCCCTGACAACGCCTGCCGAAGGCGGCATCGACCCCAAGAAGATCGCGCCAAAAGCGCGGGTCTACTAGAACAGGGTACGGGACAGAAAACATGGTTGAACTGACACTCCCCAGGAACTCCAAGGTTGGCGAAGGCAAGGTGTGGCCAAAGCCTGACGGAGCTAACCGCATCCGGGAATTCAAGGTGTATCGCTGGAGTCCGGACGATGACGCCAATCCGCAGGTGGATACCTACTCGATCGACCTCGATGACTGCGGACCGATGGTTCTCGATGCGCTGATCAAGATCAAGAACGAAATAGACCCGACACTGACCTTCCGCCGGTCCTGCCGCGAAGGCATCTGTGGATCGTGCGCCATGAACATTGACGGCACCAACACGCTGGCCTGTACCCGCGGCATCGATGAAGTGGATGGCGACGTCCGGATTTATCCGCTGCCACACATGCCGGTGGTCAAGGACCTGGTGCCGGACCTGTCGCGGTTTTATGCGCAGCATCGTTCCATTGAACCTTGGCTCAAGACCGAAACACCCGAGCCGCGTACTGAATGGAAGCAGTCTCACCAGGACCGCGAAAAGCTCGACGGGCTGTATGAATGTATTCTGTGCGCGTGTTGCTCGACGTCGTGTCCGTCCTACTGGTGGAACGGCGATCGCTATCTCGGCCCTGCCATATTGCTGCAGGCCTATCGCTGGCTGATCGATTCACGCGACGAGGCAACCGGCGAACGACTGGATAACCTGGAAGATCCGTTCCGTCTGTACCGCTGTCACACCATCATGAACTGCTCCAAGGCGTGTCCGAAGGGATTGAACCCGGCAAAGGCCATTGCGGAGATCAAGAAGATGATGGTCGAGCGCCGGGTCTAGATCAGGATGATTTCAGGTTGAATCAGCCAGAAATCATCCTGATCGTTTCCAAAGAGTTAGAGCAACTTTATGGGTTCAATTGAACCCATGTTGCTCTGGAGGCCTGGAGCGGTGCGATAACAAGCGACAATGCCGAACCCGACAATTGGTTAACCGGATGTCAACCTGGTTGCTGCAATTTTACCGAACCGGAGATCAACTCCAATCGGGATTGATGCAGTCAGTCAAGGACATGTTAGCCATGCAAAATGCCGCTTTATCCGCAGATACAGCCAATTCACCGGCAGCCGTGACGGTGTCCTACCCTTCTGCGCAGTGTGAGAAAAGCCCGTATTCCGGCATCGTCAGGCGAGGCAATGTACCGCTTTTGATCGAGGATTGCCTGCTGGCGGAGGTGTCGCGCGATCAATTGCAGCGCGAGTGGGCGGCGTGCGGGACGATTTCCGACGTGGACGCCGCCGACTATTGCCGCCGGGCGGCAGGGCGTCTGTCACGCGCTTTCGACAGCGAAATAGCATCAGCCGACCTGTCCGATATTGTTGCCAATGCGGCGGTGCTGTTCCTGCTGTCGCTGCGCAAGAGCGGTGTAGCGTCAGCGGACGAGATCGGACCATGCCAGGTCAGGTATGACGGCACCGAGGCCGGTGGCCGGGTAAGCGCGAACGCTTGACCAGCCGTAGGTCCTGGATCAGGATGACTTTCGGTTGGATCAACCAAAAATGATCCTGATCTGTGGTCCAAATCCGGCCATCGGACGTCATTGCGGAACTTGCCCGATGCACCACATCGCGCGGCGTTCCGCAATTAGCCGAGTGACCGGATTTGAGCCATCAAATGGTTCAGAATAAACGCAAACCGCTTTAGATCGTGCCGGTTCTGAGCCAGGTGTTCTGCCACAGGGAATTTGTGTAGCAGATCGCCTCGCCATATACTTCCTCGATGATTGAAGACGGCATTGGCCAGGGCACGCGAACCTCGCCGCGGGTTTCATCTCCGTCAGCGAAAGTCAGTACGGCATTGTGCTTGACGGCCAGGTGACGCATGCGGTGGTTGGACGAACCGCACAACAGGAACACCGACCCGACACCACGATTTTGCAGTGCGGCTATTATGCGGGCAAACAGGGCATCGCCGACACCTTTGTCCTGCCATTCGGGCACAACGGAAAACGCCGCTTCTGCACGCAGCGGCAGCTTGCTCGAAAGCAGCTTGATTTCACCAACGCCGAGCAATTCTCCGTCCACAAATGCGCCAAATACCATATTGCCGTTGGCAAAAGCCGAACGTACGTACATGTCAATGAAGCTACCGTGTACGGCTGCGCCGAAGCGCAAGGCGCGCGAAGCTGCATCAAGTTGGTCAAAATGCGTCCTGAACAGGTCCTGGTCGCCAATCCAAAGCCGTCGGATCGTGATGGCGGTTGCTGCTCCCAAGTCAGTGGAATGCATTGTCATCGAGTTATCCTTATCAATGCCTGTCTGACAGGCAGGTCTATTGACGCCCAATGTAATGGTGCATTGCAACATGTTTAAGACCAGATTGATGCATTGCAATAAAAAGTGATCAGACCGTGTCTGCAGGGACATTATCGCCACTGGATCAGATTCCGAGTTCACCCGGTCAAAAACTGATGCTTGCCTAAGCCGGGCTGGCTGATTAGGTTTCGCCGGGATTGAAACCACAAATTCTAGGGAGCTGTCTGTCAAAGCGGATGGGTATGTACTGAGTATGGTCAAGGAAATCGGACACTTCATTGGCGGTAAGCTGGTTGCTGGAACATCCGGACGGTTTGCCGATGTCTACGATCCCAACACGGGCGAAGTTCAGGCAAAAGTTGCCCTCGCCACTGAAGCCGAGCTGAAAGCGGCTGTTGCAGATGCCAAGGCGGCGCAGCCGGCATGGGCGGCGACGAACCCGCAGCGGCGTGCGCGGGTGATGACAAAGTTTGTCGAACTGGTGAATGCCGAGAAGGAAGAGCTGGCCCAGATGCTGTCTCGTGAACACGGCAAGACCATACCCGACAGCCATGGCGACATTCAGCGCGGCATTGAAGTGTGCGAGTTTGCCACCGGCATTCCGCACCTGCTCAAGGGCGAATACACGCAAAATGCCGGTCCCGGCATTGATATCTACTCCATGCGCCAGGCGCTTGGGGTCACCGCGGGCATCACGCCGTTCAATTTTCCGGCCATGATCCCGATGTGGAAATTTGCGCCTGCCATTGCCTGTGGCAACGCCTTCATCCTGAAACCGTCCGAGCGCGACCCGTCGGTACCAATGCGGCTGGCCGAACTGATGATCGAGGCAGGGCTTCCTGCAGGGATTTTGAACGTGGTCAATGGCGACAAGGTATCGGTTGATGCGATCCTGGATGACGAAGACATCCAGGCCGTCGGTTTCGTCGGTTCAACAGCCATTGCCGAATATGTCTATTCGCGCGGCTGTGCCACGGGCAAGCGCGTGCAGTGTTTCGGTGGTGCCAAGAACCACATGATCATCATGCCGGATGCGGACATGGACCAGGTGGTGGATGCGCTTATCGGTGCCGGCTACGGATCGGCCGGTGAACGCTGCATGGCCATATCCGTCGCGGTTCCCGTGGGCGAAGATACCGCAGACCGGCTGATGAGCAAGTTGATGCCACGGGTCGAGAACCTGCGCATTGGCCCGTCGACAGACCGCGAAGCTGATTACGGTCCGGTCGTGACCGGACAGGCGCTTGAGCGTATCCGCGACTATGTCGAGGTCGGTATCAATGAGGGTGCGACGCTTGCCGTTGACGGTCGCGATTTCAAGATGCAGGGCTATGAAAATGGCTACTTCATGGGTGGCTGCCTGTTCGACAATGTCACCAAGGACATGCGCATCTACAAGGAAGAGATATTTGGCCCGGTGCTGGCGGTGGTACGTGCCAAGAATTATGAAGAAGCGCTGGATCTGCCGATGAGCCATGAATATGGCAATGGCGTTGCGATCTATACCCGCGACGGAGATGCGGCGCGTGATTTTGCCGATCGCATCAATATTGGCATGGTCGGTGTCAATGTGCCGATCCCGGTACCGCTGGCCTATTACACATTCGGCGGGTGGAAAAAGTCATCGTTCGGTGACCTGAACCAGCATGGCCCGGATTCGGTGCGCTTCTATACGCGCACCAAAACGGTAACCTCGCGCTGGCCGTCAGGCATCAAGGACGGGGCGGAGTTCTCCATTCCAACCATGGGTTAGAGTCGACAGAACTTGCAGTCCATTGGGTCCCCTCACAGCCGCGAGCAGCCGCTCGCGGCTGTTTTGTTCAAGGGGGTTGTCCATCATGACTGCATGCGGGCGGGCCCTGCGGTTCGGGTAGATGCGAAAATTATGACGTACCGTTAACTCCCGTGTGGGAGACTGCGCGCCGGATTATCGGGTTTGAGGGCGCACAGCAAATGGCCAGTCTGGGTTTTGTAATCATTGCCGTATTGGCAGCACTGTCGATGCTGGCGGTGTTCAATTGGCGCCGGCCGGTCGTGCTCCACCGTAGCGTGCTGATAAACCGGCCCGTGGCGGAACTCTGGACACTGGTGGATTATGTGTCCGGCGATTTGTCGTGGCAGCCGTATTTCGAGCATGCCGAAGCCGACGATGAAGGTCGCGTACGGATATTTTTTTCCCTCAAACGCGACGATGGCAGCAAGGTAGGCTGGAACTTGCAGTTTGCAATCATCGAGCGCGAAATCGGCAAATCCATCAAGCTGCGGCGCACCGGTATTGAAGGACTGACCGGTGATGATCGCCTGCTGGAACTTGACCTGGTGCTTGAGCCACGGGCAAAAGGCACCAGGGTGACGGTTCGAGAGGCATGGGGGCCGCGTTCGATAACCGGACTTGTTCTGGCGCACATGGATGCAGCATCAATGCTTGCCCGCCTGAAGAGCAGGGTTGAAACCGGCAACGCCACGCCCGGAAGGTCCAAGGGCTGGGCGTCCGCCGTGATATCAGGTGCATCCCTGCTGGCGACGGCCGCGGCATTTTCACTGCTGCTGGGCTGGGAAACAGGCGTCATCTTCGTGGGCCTGCTGGTGCTGCATGAATTCGGCCACCTGATATCTTTCCGCATGATCGGACAGCCGTGGGGCAAGGTTATCTTCATCCCGTTCCTGGGTGGTGTCGCGGTGTCCCGTGTGCCGCATCTGAAGCTCGCAGATGATGCGTTTTGCGCGATCATGGGTGCCGGGCTCTCGATGGTCGCGCTGGTGCCTGCCATCATCATGAGCACATTTCAGGTCGGCTCACCGGGGGCTGTGCACCTGGCTTATGTGATCGCCGCCATTGCCGGCGGCCTCAATCTGTTGAACCTGTTGCCGGTGTTCCCGCTGGATGGCGGACGCGTGCTGCGCGCGGTGATGCAGTCGATGCTGCCGGGACATGTCCGCAATGCAATGTTCATGGTGGCCGGCATGGTGGCAATCGGCGGCGTGGTCTTGCACAATCCGGTGCTGGTTGCCATTGCAGTTGTAGCGTTTTTCCAAAGCGCCCGGTTGGGACCGGCAAAGCAGGAGGTGGCGTTGATGCAGCCGTATGCGGCAACGATGATGTGCATTGCGTATGTATCGCTCGTGGCTGTACATGGTGTCGCGATGGTCCAGTACTGGCCGAGCCTGGGATGATTTTCGCCATGCAGGGTTGAACACCTGCGATGCGCGCGTTACCAGTGGTGTGCTTTCGTAATCCATCGTGGTTCACAATGCCCAGGCGACCATCTACCCGTTACACAAACCTGATTGAAGACGGCAGGCTGGATTCAGATGCCGGTCAGTTCGACGTCGTCAAACGGCTGGACGACCTTGCCCGGCAACTGGATGGCTATGAGTTGCCCGGCCCGGCCAGCGGGCTGGCATGGTTGTTCAAACGGGGGGCTTCGCCTGCTGCGCCGCGCAGTGTCTATATCTGGGGTGATGTGGGGCGCGGAAAAACGCTGGTCATGGATCTGTTCCACGACGCCATTGCGCCGAAGACCAAGCGGCGCATGCATTTTCACGGCTTCATGCAGCAAGTGCATCGTGACATCCATGCCTACCGCAGGGATCAGGACAAGGGTCTGATAGATGCTGATGCAGACCCCATTGCCAGTGTTGCCGCAAGCATCGCGGCTGAGGCCAACGTGCTGTGCCTGGATGAATTCCAGGTCAGGGACATAACTGATGCCATGATCCTGGGCCGCTTGTTCCAGGCCTTGCACAAAGCCGGTTGCGTTATTGTGGCGACGTCCAATATTCCGCCTGACGAGCTGTATCGCAACGGGTTGAACCGCAATCTGTTCGAGCCGTTCATCGAGTTCATCAAATCCCGGTTCGATATTGTTCAACTGGACGGGCCGTCAGACTACAGGCTCGATAAACTGGCCGGCGAAGAGGTGTATTTCTGTCCGCTGGGACCCGGTTCGCTGGCGCGCATGAAACTGTTGTGGCGCAAGGTGACCGGGGCTGATGATGGTGCGCCGGGCGAGTTGCAGGTGCAGGGACGCGTGCTGCCGGTGCCGCAAACAGCCAGGGGAGCTGCCTGGTTCACGTTTTCCGCGCTGTGTGACGAGCCGCTGGGCTCAGCGGACTATCTGGCGATCGCTGAAGCTTACAGGATTGTGTTCATCGAAGGTGTGCCCGAGCTGGGCGAAGCGCAGGGAAATGCAGCACGGCGCTTCATCAACCTGATCGATACGCTGTACGATGCCCATGTGCGCGTGGTGATCAGCGCCGATACCCCGCCTCAGGGCATATACCGGTACGCCGATACGCCAGTCGAGTTTGCCCGCACTGTCTCGAGGCTGACGGAAATGCAGTCTGCGCAATGGTGGCAACAGGCCTGAAGCCCGGTTAATCCATCAAATAGCTGTCATCCATCCATCATAAACCAAATGGCTAGTGGTACTGATACCAAAGGAACTGACTATTGACCCATTTGACCGGTTTTTCGCGTTTGCCGGCTAGGCATGCTTCGCGCCGTGGTCTGGGTGACCACAAGTGGAGCATAACGACGTCCGGCAGGCGCGAAAAACCGGCCTTCGGTGGGCCAAATCCGCCCATCTGGTGCGTTGCGCCGCTTGCCCGATACGGAAGTATCGCGCTGCGCACCGCGCCTGCCAGAGTGAACGGATTTGGCTCCATCAGATGAGTCAATAGTCAGTTCCTTTGGTATTACTTGCGATCAGTCCGCCTAGGGTTTAGTAAACGGCGATCTTTCGCATCAGCGAAATGGTTTCTTCGCAATGCGGTCTGCGTGCCGGAACATGCCGGCAGGACCAAAAGCCAGGCACCGGTTCGCGTAACACACAGGGAAATGCAAAATGGCGCGTAATAAAATTGCACTGATCGGCGGGGGCATGATCGGCGGAACACTGGCCCACCTGGCGGGCCTCAAGGAACTCGGCGATATCGTGATCTTCGACATTGTCGAAGGCATGCCGCAGGGCAAGGCGCTCGATCTGGCGCAGAGCTCGCCGGTTGACGGCTTCGATGCGCAGATGACCGGTGTCAACAAATATGAAGGCATCAAGGGTGCCGATGTCGTGATTGTCACGGCCGGCGTGCCGCGCAAGCCCGGCATGAGCCGCGATGACCTGCTGGAAATCAACCTGAAGGTGATGAGCCAGGTCGGCGCAGGCATCAAGAAATATGCGCCAAAGGCATTTGTCATCTGCATCACCAACCCGCTTGATGTGATGGTGTGGGCACTGCAGAAATACTCAGGCCTGCCTGCGAACATGGTCGTGGGCATGGCCGGTGTGCTGGACTCGGCGCGGTTCCGGTATTTCCTGGCCGAGGAATTCAAGGTTTCGGTTGAAGATGTCACGGCCTTCGTGCTGGGCGGACACGGCGACACAATGGTGCCGCTGGTACGCTATTCCACGGTTGCCGGTATCCCCGTGCCG
>CAYRLR010000036.1:0-11477 GCA_964424975.1 uncultured Anderseniella sp. | reverse complement strand
ACCTGGTCAAGAAAATGATTGATGCAGTTCAATCGGGCACGTTTCTTGTCATTACCTTCAACGATCCACCAGTGAGCCTCGGGTATGTTGGTGCGCTCCAGCATTTCTTCCTTTGCCTTGGTGTACTGCTCCCAGCGCACCCTCGACTGCAGGTCCATCGGACTTAGCTTCCACTGTTTCATGGGATCGTGAACCCGCAGCAGGAACCGCAATTGCTGTTCCTGGTCGGTGATGGAAAACCAGTACTTCACCAGCGTGATTCCCGATCGCACGAGCATTTTCTCGAAATCCGAAACATCGCGGAAAAATTCCTCGACCTGTTCCGGAGTTGCAAACTCCATGACCCTTTCAACACCGGCACGGTTGTACCAGGAGCGATCGAACAGAACGATTTCACCAGCGGCTGGAAGGTGGGGAACGTAGCGCTGAAAATACCAACTCGACTTTTCCCGTTCAGTTGGAGCCGGCAGGGCGACCACCCTGCACGATCTGGGATTGAGACGCTGTGTGATGCGCTTGATCACACCGCCTTTGCCTGCTGCATCACGGCCTTCAAAGATGACCGCCACCTTGCTGCCGGAGTGCGCCACCCAGTCCTGCAGCTTGATGAGCTCGGACTGCAGCCGGAACAGTTCACGAAAATAGTCCCGGCGGTCCAGGGTTGACTTGGACTTCAGCGCCGCGATGTCGCGAAGTTCACGGGCTACGCGTTCGTCATCAAGCTCGAGTTCGAGCTCTTCGTCGAAACTGTCCAGCATCTCGGCATCCAGCCAGGTTTCGTCCGCACGATCAGTCGGTCGATCATTCAATTTCTCGTCTCCCAATGAAGCAGAAAGCTATGCACATCCAGTATCAATATCCCAGCATGACAGTCGAATGACAATCTGCAAACCCGCCGGCATTTCTTTCAGATCATTGATCTGGACAGCTGAATGCTGTTCAGTCCCGCAAATGACCAAGCTCACCCTATCCACATCAGCCATGGCAGAACTTGACGAAAAGGGCTCGCGTTTCATCGGCCACCTCGTGCCGTGGGCCGAGTTTGACAGCCAGCTCGCAGCCTTGCGCGAAGACCATCGCAAGGCCTCGCATCACGTCACCGCCTTTCGCCGTGTGCTGGCTGACAATCGCATTGAAGAAGGCGCCAAGGATGACGGCGAACCCGCAGGCACGTCCGGCATGCCGACACTCAAGGTATTGATCGGGGCGAATCTGGTCGATGCAGGCATCATCATCGTGCGTTATTTCGGCGGCACGAAACTGGGGGCCGGCGGACTGGCGCGCGCTTATGCAGGCACCGCGCTTCGAACCATTGACGCGGCAGCACTGGTGCCCTGGCATCGTATCATCAGCCGCAGCGTGAGTTGCAGGTTCGAAGACATGTCCCCCCTCGAACAACGTATCAGCGCGGCAGGCCTCGCCGTCCTGAGCCGGGACTTCACGGACACCGGCGTGACGATCTGCATCGAAGGTCCCGAAGCCACCGTCAACTCACTCACAGAAGATGGCTGAACCGGCCTTTTGTACCAAAGGCATTGCTAGCCTTTGCGCTGGTCCGGATGCAGACTGCTGCCCAGTACATGCTCGCTGCGCCCGATGACATCGTGGCCTGAGCCGACCAGCAGCGCATTTGGTGCCCGGACCACCCGCGTGTCCTTGCCCGGATAGGGCAATGAGGACAGGAAATGCCGCATGCAGTTCAGCCGGGCACGCTTCTTGTCATTGGATTTGATGATCGTCCACGGCGCATCTGCGGTATCGGTATAGAAGAACATGGCCTCCTTGGCCTCGGTGTAATCGTCCCATTTGTCCAGCGAGGCACGGTCAATTGGCGACAGCTTCCACATCTTCAGCGGCTCTTTCTCGCGAGACTTGAACCGGCGCAATTGTTCATCACGGGTAACCGAGAACCAGTATTTGTAAACCCTGACACCGCTGCGCGCGATCATCCGTTCAAACTCCGGCGTCTGGCGCATGAATTCCAGGTACTCGTTTGCTGAACAAAATCCCATGACACGTTCAACGCCGGCCCTGTTGTACCAGGAGCGATCGAAGAACACCATTTCACCGCCCGACGGCAGGTGCTCGACATAGCGCTGGAAATACCATTGCGTCCGTTCGCGGTCGGTTGGCTTTTCAAGCGCTGCAACGCGAGCGCCGCGCGGGTTCAGGTGTTCGGTAAAGCGTTTTATCGTTCCGCCCTTGCCGGCAGCATCTCGGCCTTCAAACAGCAGCACGATCCGTTGTCCGGTGGCTTTCACCCAATCCTGAACCTTCAGCAGTTCGACCTGAAGCTCCGCCTTCTGCTTCTCGTAAGAAGCTCGGCGTATCTTGGTCTTGTATGGGTATTCACCCTGCTCAAACACCCTGCGAATCTCATCACGGTCATCACCAGCGGCACTGTTTGCAGTGTCGTTCGGTAATGCCTGACCCTCCGCTATTGCATCACTGGACGGCCCTGTGTCAGTAGACTTGTTCTCTGTTTCATGAGATTCTTCGACCATGAGTTCTCCCTTGGGCTGCGTTTTCCCATTGACCGGTAGCTCAGTTTCACAACAACCGCTTTGATTTATGACAAATCAATGACGCGCGCAGGAAAGCCGATATGACAACCGCCTCGTCCACCTCGCCTGCCCCCGCCTTCAACCCGATGCTGGTCATTGTGTGCGGTTGCCTGATTGCCATGATTGCTTTCGGCGTACGCTCCACCATGGGCCTGTTTACCGCACCTGTAACCGAAGCCAATGGCTGGGGCCGCGAAACCTTCGCACTCGCCATGGCCCTGCAAAATCTGATCTGGGGTGTGGCACAGCCGTTTGCCGGCGCCTTTGCCGACAAGTTCGGCACTTTCCGCGTCATTGTTGTCGGCGCACTCGTCTATGCGTCCGGCGCGGTACTGATGTCATTTGCCGACAACGTGTTCTTGCTGATGATGTCCGGCGGCCTGTTGATGGGCCTGGGCATTGCCATGACCTCGTTCTCCGTCATCATGGCGTCTTTTGCCCGTCTTGTTCCGCCGGAAAAGCGCTCCTGGTCGTTTGGTATTGCAACAGCTGCCAGTTCCATGGGCCAGTTCGTGTTTGCGCCGCTTGGCCAGGCATTCATTTCCGGCTTCGGCTGGCAGATGGCCCTGGTGCTGCTGGGCGGTTCGGTTCTGTTCATGCTAGTACTGGTGCTGCCCTTGCGCGCCGGACATGGCGGTGTCGCTCGCGACGAGACCGAGCTTGAAATGAGTATTTCCGACGCCTTGTCACGAGCCATCAGCAATTCAAGCTTTGTGCTGCTGACACTGGGTTTCTTTGTCTGCGGTTTCCAGGTTGCCTTCATGACGGTTCACTTTCCGCCCTTGCTGGTGGAGAAGGGCATTGACCCGCAACTTGCCGCCTGGTCCATCGGCATTGTCGGCCTGTTCAACATTATCGGCGCGTATTCGGCCGGCATTATCGGCGGCAAGTATTCGAAGCGCTTCAGTCTGACATTTTTATACCTGGCCCGCTCGGTTGCCATGACCTTGTTCTTCGTGTTTCCGATCACCCCTGTGACAACAGCGGTGTTTTCTGCCTGCATGGGACTATTATGGCTGTCGACCGTGCCGCTGACCATGGGCCTGGTTACCATCATCTGCGGTACGCGATACATGGCCATGCTGTACGGTATCGTGTTCTTTTCGCATCAGGTCGGCTCTTTCCTAGGTGTCTGGCTGGGAGGCCGGCTGTATGACCAGACCGGCACCTATGACACCGTGTGGTGGATCGGCGTGGGCCCTGGGTCTGTTTGCCGCCCTGATGCACTGGCCGATCAAGGAAATGCGGGCTCCTGCCTTTTCCCTGCCCGATGGCGCACGGGCCTGATACAGCAGATGAAATGGCCAGGACACGGAACTGCCATCGCCTTGTTTGCCGGTATTTTAGTTGTCTGGCTGGCAGGCTTTGCGCTGTTCATGCACTTGGGCCGGACCAACCCGGAGCAATCCGGCACGGTGCTGGCAGTGTTTCCCCCGTCCATACATGATGACCAGGTATTTGCGAAAATCACCCGGGCCGGCGGCAGGCCAATTCGCCCCACCTGGATGCCCGGTACATGGGTGACCCATGGCGATGATCCGGGATATGCTGGACGTCTTGAGGCTCAGGGGGCAATCGGAGCGTACACCTCAACACCATTCATGCCACAACTGGCGGGCTGCTTTGCCTATGTGGATGCAAAGGCCGTCCAGGTATTCACGATCGATTAGAGTGAGGTGAACTCACTCTGTCAGGTCTGCCATGGTCAGTTGCAACTGTTTCAGCTTGTAGTCCGCCAGCTTGTACTGCCAGCCTTGCGTGCGGGCCTTCAGGTCATTCAGCGTGATCTTGTCCGTGCCCTCGTTGACAATATGCAGGCTGACCCAGTCATCCCCGGTGATGCGAAACTCGACAACCAGTCCATCTGCCATCATCAGGGTCGTGCGCTGCACGATGTCACCGCCGCCATCCTTGCGCACATCGACGAAACTGACATTGCCCAGGTCGGTTGCTGCGTATCTGAGGGTCAGATCGTTCTTCGGCTTGCGGCCTTCGGGAATGCCGTCCAGTTCAAATTTGGACTGACCGCCTTGCGTCACGCCGGTGCGGCGCACCACCATTTCCGGACCGCCGGTGGTCTGGAAACTTGCACGCACCACGTGTTCAGCATTCATGTCGGTAATCGCGTTGTCGACCCAGCCATCCAGCTTCACATCGGCCTCGACAACACCGCGCGCCAGCCAGCTTTGGGTGTCCTGCGGCAAGCGCACATACTGTCCGTCGCCAACAGCACCGCCCAGCCGGCCACGGGCCTTCTTGCCCAGAATCAACTCGCCAAGACTGTCTCCACTGGCGTCTTCAAAGCTGATCAACCGGCTCCTGGCAGCCTTGCCGGCGGGTGGTTCAACCTCGATCAACGGATATTTCTCCGCACGCGACGTCTTTGCATCAAATTTCTCAAGACTGGCAGCCGCCACGATTGCCGACTGGAACTTGCCGCCTTTGACCGGATAGCCCGATCCGCCCAACACGTAGGATGAACCTTCGCGTTCAATACGCACATCCCTGCCCGCCTGGCTGATCGTGATCGCCACGACATCGTTGGCCTGCGAGAGCAAGTCCGGCAGCAGCCGTTCACCACGTTGTGCCTCGACATAGCCCGATGAGTTGGACTGCAACTGCCAGGTGGCACCTGCCAGGCTGACAGCAGCCGCAACGGCCAATGCAATCACGCCGCGAAGTGTCATCACCTGGCCCCCTTCGACTTGGAAGCACTGGCGCGTGAGCGTCTGCGCCATAGAACGAAAAATCCGAACAGGCAGATGATCAGCGGAACAATGGCAATGTTCGCCATCTTCACCCTGGTGCCCAGCGCATCGATATCGGCGCGCAGATTGCGCTGCACTTCACGCAGACTCTTGCGAACCGTGAACATCTCGCTGCGGAAATCCTCAATGCCCTTCTGCTCGGCCTCGCTCAGGGTTACCTCGCCGTCCTTCGACCGCGACAACAGCTCGGTGAGTTTCTTCTGGGTCTCCTGCAGCCGCTTGTTCAGCAATTGCTCCTGCTGCCTGAACCTTGCATTGGCATCGGCCCGCAACTGGGCAACGCGGGTGAACGGACGTTGCTCGACACCGCGGCCACGCAAGCCGGCCAGTGCCTGGCCGCCGGCCATGTCCTGGATGGCATTGATCAGGAAGTTGGCATTGCCGGCGCGCGGAATGACCACCTGCCGGCCATTGGACTGACCCACTTCGGCCCAGAAGGAATCAAACAGCATATCGGCATCAGACACGGCCAGCACATTGACCGGCCCGGTCGCGACATGCTCGCCCTTGGAAGCAGCATCCTCGGGACGGCCGTCCTTGAATGACGACACGGCATTGCCGCGCAACCTGGCGGCCAGCACACGCTGCTCACCATCAGGTAGAAACGATTGCAGCATCCGGATAGGATCGGGATTGCGCAGTTGCTTCACGTCGATCATTGCAGAGCGCGGCGAACTGGCAACCAGCGGCTGGAAGCTGGTGCCGGCGTCTTTCACCGGTGAAAGCGCCCCGGCAGAGGCAAGCAGCAAGGAGGATATCTGGTTGAAGATGCCGTCTGTGCGATCAAAACTGGTTTGTGGCATGGCCAGCCAGGGAAGATAGTTGACGATGGCCGGCTGTCCCTGGTTGTTGAACTGGACCTGCCGCGAATTGTCGATGTCGCCAACCACTTTTTCCGCCTCAACCTGCGTACCCCAGGCGGCCAGCAAGGCGGTAAACAGCGGATTTGCCTTCAAACTGTCACGGTCAGCCGGCAACACTTCGGAATACGGGTCCGCAAACACGATCACCGGTTTGCCAGCCAGCGCATACTGGTCAATGGCATAGGCCGTCTTCTGGTTCAGTTCACCGGGCGCGACAAGCAACAGCAGGTCGGCGTCTTCGGGCACCGCGTCAAAGGTCGGTGACAGAAAATCCACGTCGAAAAAGTCGCGCAACTGGTCAACCACCGCCCAGGCCGGAATTTGCTGCCCGGTTTGCGGATTGACATTGCCGGCCAGCGGCAGGCGGCTCATCAGCGCGATCTTCTTCTTGCCCGCATTGGCAAGCTTGAACACCATGCGTGTCAGGTCCAGCTCCAAGAAGTCCTGGCGCTCCAGTGCCATGAACGGAATGATCTCCAGTTCATCGGTGGAATTGGTACCGGCCAGACCGAAAAATGCCGACCCGTTGCCACCCGGCAGAGGCGCTGCCTGCAGGCCGATGGCCGAGGCTTCATCCTCTTCGTCGGTAAAGCGCTCCGCGTTCACCAGCGAGACCCGCAGTTTCCCGTCAGACAGGTCGCCATAGTGGCGCAACATCGACAGCACACGGTCATGATGCCTGGCATAGGTCGGCACCTGCGCGCCAAGTTGCGGCGTGTAGAACAGCCGGATGGTCACCGGCTCATCAAGACCGGACAACACCGTCCTGGTTGCGTCGGACAAGGTGTAGATGCCACCCGCCGTCATATCTGCGCGATACCGGCTCAGGCCCTGTCCTGCCCACAGGTTGACGCCCACAAGTGCCAGTGCGGCCAATACCAGTGCCACAATGCCAAGTGTCGATTTTGATGCGCTCTGCAACATCGCCCTCACCCGGCCTTTTTGAGTTCAACGGCAACCGTGGTGGCAAACAGCCAGAACACGGTCATCGAGGCAACCCACACCACGGCGGGAACATCGATCAATCCGCGTGTCAGGCCTTCATAGTGCGTCAGGACGGACAGCGATCCGATACCTGAAACAACAGCTTCAGGTGCAACGGCGCGCACCGCGTCAAGCACAATCGGCGTACCCGATGTGACAAACACAAAGCCGGCCGTCACGGCCAGCACGAAAGCGATGACCTGGTTGCTGGTCAGGGCCGACATGCAACTGCCGATCGCCAGGAACACGCAGGCCAGCGCCAGCGCGCCCAGGTAACTGACGGCAATGACGCCATTGTCGGGAGAACCCAGGTAGTTGACGGTCAGCCACAGCGGGACAGTGCACGCAAGAGCAACAGCCACGAAAGCCACACCGGCCAGCCATTTGCCGACCACCGCCTGCCAGACGCTGATCGGCATGGTCATCAACAGCTCGATGGTTCCACTGCGACGTTCCTCTGACCACAACCGCATCGAGATGGCCGGCACAAGAATCAGGAACAGCCACGGCAGATAGGTGAAATACGGCAGCAGGTCAGCCACGCCTCGTTCGTACAGGTTGCCGATATAGAAGGTGAACAGCCCGCCCAGCATCACGAAAATGACGAGAAACACATAGGCAATCGGCGTGGTGAAATAGCCCGACAACTCACGCTGGAAAATGGCCATGATCTTAGACATGGGGAGGCTCCTGCTCCGTTACGGGCGCAGTCACCTGCCGGAAAGCCTCTTCCAGGCTGGATGTCTGGCCCTTGCGGGTGCCCAGCTTGCGCAGATCATCCGCCGTCCCGTCGGCAACGATGGTTCCGCGATCGATAATGACGGCGCGCGAGCACACCGCATCGACCTCTTCGAGAATGTGCGTGGATATCACGATGGCACGATCTGCCGACATATCGCGGATCAACTGGCGCACATGGTGCTTCTGGTTGGGGTCAAGACCGTCCGTGGGTTCATCGAGTATCAGCACTTTGGGCTCATGCAGGATTGCCTGTGCCAGCCCGACGCGCCGCTTGAAGCCTTTCGACATGGTCTCGATGGGTTGGTCAAGCACGCCACCCAGCTCCGTGCGGTCGACGGCACGCGCTATGGCTTCGCGCGCCTCGGCACCGGACAGGTCACGCAGCCTGGCGCAGAATTTCAGGAAACCGGCGACCGACATCTCGCCATAAGCCGGCGCACCTTCCGGCAGGTAGCCGAGGTTCGTACGCGCCAGTTCCGGGTGCACGGCAACGTCCACGCCGCATATGAGCGCGCTGCCGCTGTCGGGAGTCAGAAACCCTGCCGCCATTTTCATGGTGGTTGATTTCCCGGCCCCGTTAGGGCCCAGAAATCCGAGCACCTCGCCAGCAGGCACTTCCAGTGAAATACCGTTCACGGCAGTGAACGACTGAAAACGTTTAACCAGGCTATTGAGTTCGAGCAGTGCGGACATCCGGTCTTTCAAAAATCGAATCATCGTGCATTGTCAGGAGGACATGCCGGTTATTTATGCGCCTTGCCGGGATGTTTCAACCCGTTAAGCGGTTGCCAGTTCGAGAGTCATGTTTCATGCTGCAGTAGAGGCGCGCGGCTTCGATACTCTGCGCATCAACCTGACCAGGCAAAAATCACAGCGGGAGGTCGCAACATGACCAGAACCAAATCTCCGGCCCGGCTTGTCAGGTTCACCGATCTTGAATTCAAGCCCCGTGCCGAAGGCGGTGATCAGGCACAACTGGCCAGCATATGTTCCAGTGAGGATGGCAGTGAACTTGGCTGCGGCATGGCCCGGCTGACCAATGCACGCCTGGAATGGACCGTGAAGTACGATGAAGTCCTGCATGTTGTGGACGGCCAGGTGACGGTCCACACACCGAACGGCACTTTTGAAGCAAACAGCAAGGACTCCATCTGGCTACCGGCCGGCACACCACTTGTGTATGAGGCAGAACACGCCATTGTGTTTATTGCCATTCACCCAGCCAACTGGGCCGAGACCCAAGAAGACTGAGCCTTCCGTCATGAAAATCAAGCTGTTGCCTGAAGACGACAAGACCAACGGCTGGAGCGCGATCCTGCCACACCGGCAACCCCGGCGCGCGCTTGACAAGCATATCAGGGCAGACTGGCTGGTCATTGGCGCCGGATTCGCCGGGCTGGCCGCTGCCCGCCAACTGGCGCTCAACAGGCCGGATGATCAAATTGCGCTCGTGGAGGCACACGAAGTCGCCGAGGGTGCATCAGGCCGCAATTCCGGATTTGCCATCGACCTGCCGCACAATGTCGGATCGTCGCTGGAAGAACTTGAGGCATCAAAATGCTATATGGGCCTTGCCAGGGCCGCCATTGCCCAACTGGAAGATATGGTGCAGCAGCACGGCATCGAGTGCGGCTGGGCGCGCAAGGGCAAATACCATGCCGCCGTCAGCGAGCGCGGAACTCACGAGGTACTGGAGCCTTTTGCCCGCGAACTGCAGGCCATTGGCGAGCCCCTGACCTGGATTGAAAAGGCACAGTTGAGCGACAGGCTCGGCACAAGCCACTTTGATGCGGCCATCTACACGCCTGGCTGCATTCTGATGAACCCGGCGGCACTCACCCGTGGCCTGGCCGACAGTCTGCCGGGCAATGTCGAGCTGTACGAGCATTCACCCGTAGTGGACATCGACTATGATAACGGCGTCACCGCGCAAACGCCTTCCGGCAGTGTGTTTGCGCCAAAACTCGTCATGTGCGTCAACGGTCTGGCCGACCAGTTCGGATTTTACCGTGGCCGGCTGTTGCGGTTTGCAGCCCATGCAAGCCTGACCAGGCCCCTGAACGAAGCGGAACAGGCAGCCTATGGGGTCGATGAGGACTGGGGGCTGACGCCGGCCAATGCCTTCGCCGGCATCACCATGCGCTACACACCGGACAAGCGTATTTTAATCAGACAGAACATACACTTTCAACCATCTGTCCGTTTGGCGGAGACGGCACGCGCAACGGTCGCAAGACAGCACAAGCGACTGTTCGACCAACGCTTCCCGATGTTGCCGGATGTAACCATGGAACACACCTGGACCGGCTTTATCTGCCTGTCGGAAAACGGCGCGCCCGGTTTTGGCAAGGTTGCCGGAAATGTCTGGGCTGCGACCTGTCAAAATGCGGTTGGTGTGACCAAGGGCACGATTTCGGGAATGCTGGCCGCCGACATGGCGTGTGGTGTGGACAACCCGATGATTGCCGACATGGAAAGCCTGGGCAGTCCGTCAAAAGTCCCGCCACGCCCGTTTCTGGACATCGGCGTACGGGCCAAATTCGCCTGGGAGCTGTTCCGCAACCGCCACGAGGCCTGAAGTGGTTTCCGAAAAGTGTGAAACAGCTTTCGGTATTTTGCCCCGGTAGAGAGAATATCAAACACCACGATTCCGGAGTTTTCAACAGAAAATGCCCCACATTGACCTGAATGGAGCCCATATTCATTTCACCGACACAGGTGGCGGCAGCGAGACAATCGTTTTTTCGCACGGACTTTTGCTTGATGGAACCATGTTTGAGGAACAGATCGCCCATCTGCGGGACAGCTATCGCTGCATTACGTTCGATCACCGCGGTCAGGGACGAAGTGGCGTGACCAGGGATGGATATGACATCGACACGCTGACGCAGGATGCTGCGGCCCTGATCGGTCACCTGCACATCGCACCTTGCCACTTTGTCGGGTTGAGCATGGGCGGTTTCGTCGGCATGCGTCTGGCCGCGCGAAAACCGCAGTTGCTGAAAACACTGACCCTTCTGGATACCTCTGCCGACCCTGAGCCAATAGAGAACCGACCTAAATACCGGATGTTAAACTTTATCGCCCGCTGGATCGGGCTGTGGGCTGTCGTTGGTCGCGTCATGCCGATCATGTTTGGTCAGACGTTCCTGACCGACGAAAGCCGGGTGAAAGAAAAACAACGCTGGGCGAACGCGATTGGCTGCAACAACCGCTGCGGCATAACCCGAGCGGTGTCGGGGGTGATTGACCGTGATGGTTGTGCCGATCTTCTGGGCGAGATCAAAATGCCGGTCGGCATTGGTGTGGGTGATGAGGACGTCGCCACAGAGCCTGAGAAATCCGAGCGCTTGCATGCAGCGATCGCGGGATCGGAACTGGTGGTGTTCAAGGGCGCGGGCCATTCCTCTTCAATCGAAACACCGGCATTGGTAAATGACCTGATCGATCGGACGATCCGGCGGTCAAAATAGCGTCGGCACTCGACACACCCGCGAGAAGCAAATCCGTCCATCTGGCAGGCGCGGTTGTGCGCCTGGCGGTGCTGGTGCTCAGAA
>CAYRLR010000035.1:0-11576 GCA_964424975.1 uncultured Anderseniella sp. | reverse complement strand
GCCCCTGACAGCGTTGAAAGGTTTTGAAAACCAGGCGGTTTCCTTCAACCTTTCGCCTTGTCACTGGCAAAATATCCTCCCGCAGAATGGATAACATTAATGAGTCCTGACCCCAGAACAATGGCAGGTTCGATGTTTCGCTTTGCCCCCAGCCCGAATGGCAGGCTGCATCTGGGCCACGCCTATTCGGCCCTGTTTACAGCACAACAGGCAAGATTGCACGATGGCACATTCCTGGTGCGCATCGAAGACATTGACCGGGCCCGGTGCAAACCCGAATTTGCCGAACAGGCCCTGGATGACCTGAAATGGCTCGGTCTCGAATGGTCGCAACCGGTACGCCACCAGTCCCGCCACATGCATGAATACACCACCATAATAGACCGGCTCGAAAGACTGCAATTGCTCTATCCCTGCTTCTGCACCAGGGCCAGGCTGTCAGGTGCCCGGGGGCCAGAGGACCCCGACGGCGGCACCGTCTATCCCGGCTATTGCCGCTTGATGACGCGCATGGAACGCAACCGGCGCATGACGGCTGGTGAGCCGTATGCGCTTCGTCTCGACATGGCAAAGGCCATCGTGGCAGCCGGGCCCGGCTTGAGTTTCCATGAAGGCGGCCGCGGTCCGGCAGCCGAAACCGGCACTGTGATCTGCACACCACAGGTTTGGGGCGACGTCATTCTTGCCCGCAAGGATATCGGCACAAGCTACCATGTCGCGGTCGTTCACGATGATGCCGTCCAGGGCATTACCCATGTTACACGCGGCATTGACCTGTTCCACGCCACGTCCATTCACCGGGTTCTGCAATCCATCCTGGAGTTTCCTGTGCCGGCCTATATTCATCACAAGCTGATATCCGACGATACCGGGCGCAAGCTGTCCAAGAGCCTTGGTGACCTGTCTCTTGCGGCATTGCGTGACGAAGGAGTCACGCCGGAAATGATCCGCGAACAGTTGGGATTCCACAGCTTGCAAGGCGACTGAACAATCCGAACAGCCCCACGCCATTCAAGTATGTCTGCAAAATCTGGACAGATCAGCCGGAAACGTCCAAACTCGACACAATCCATAAAGTCAAACGACATAATTTTCCGGGACCGACCTGCCAACCCGGCCCAACAACCTTTCAACCGAAAGTTTTCGTGTGACTGCAAAACGCGCACTGATCACCGGCATCACCGGCCAGGACGGGACCTATCTGGCCGAACTGCTTCTGGCAAAAGGCTATGAAGTACACGGCGTCAAGCGGCGTTCGTCATCGTTCAATACCGACCGTATCGATCATTTGTACCATGACCCGCACGAGCAGGGTGTGAGGATGTTTCTGCACTTCGGTGACATGACCGATGCGACCAACCTCATTCGCCTGATGCAGGAGATCCAGCCGGACGAGGTTTATAACCTCGCGGCCCAGTCGCATGTGCAGGTGAGTTTTGACACGCCGGAATACACTGCCAATGCCGACGGCATCGGCACTTTAAGGCTTCTGGAAGCCATGCGGCTGCTGAAGTTGGCTGACAGGACGCGGTTTTTCCAGGCCTCTACATCGGAGCTTTTCGGCAAGGTTCACGAAGTACCACAATCGGAAACCACGCCGTTTTATCCGAGATCGCCTTATGCCGTGGCAAAACTTTATGCCTACTGGATGACAGTGAACTACCGCGAGGCGTATGGTTTTCATGCCTCCAACGGCATCATGTTCAACCATGAGAGTCCGATCCGGGGAGAAACCTTTGTTACCCGCAAGATCACCCGCGCGGTGGCGGCCATTCACCTGGGACTTCAGGACACGCTGTATCTCGGCAACATGGATGCCAGACGTGACTGGGGCCATGCCCGCGACTATGCCGAAGGCATCTGGCGCATCGTGCAACATGATGAACCGGAGGATTTTGTACTGGCTACAGGCAAAACCCAAACCGTCCGGTCATTTGTCGAGGCTGCCTTCAGGCAAGTCGGCACGGATATCGAGTGGAGCGGCACAGGCGTCGACGAAGTTGGCGCTGAAAAGGCATCCGGGCGCCTGCTGGTCCGGGTTGACCCTCGCTATTTCAGACCGACGGAAGTCGATCACCTGATCGGAGATCCCCGCAAGGCCAGGGAAAAGCTCGGCTGGAGTGCGACGACAACACTGCCCGACCTCATTTCGGAGATGGTGCAGGCAGATCTGAAACACGTGGCGGAGCAACACCGGCGCAACCGGCATGAGTGAACCGGTGTTCTCTCTCGAAGGCAAGTCCGTGTGGGTGGCGGGACACCGCGGCATGGTGGGCTCGGCTCTGGTGCGCAGGCTGCAATCCGAAAACTGTACAATCTTGACAGCAGACCGGAAACAGGCCGATCTGACCCGCCAGAACGAAGTAGATGAATGGATGGCAGTCAACCAGCCGCAAGTGGTATTTCTGGCTGCGGCAAGGGTCGGCGGCATTCAGGCCAATAACACGCAGCCCGCTGAGTTCCTGTACGAAAACCTGATGATTGAGGCCAACGTCATCCATGCCGCACACAAGTCAGGTGTGGAGAAACTGGTCTTCCTGGGGTCGACCTGCACCTACCCGAAACTGGCGCCGCAGCCTATTCCCGAAGAGGCCTTGCTGAGCGGACCTCTGGAACCGACCAGCGAATGGTACGCCATTGCCAAGATTACCGGCATCAAGCTGTGCCAGGCCTACCGCAGGCAATATGGATGTAATTTTATCGCCGCACAGCCGACCAATCTGTACGGGCCGGGAGACAATTATGACCTCGAGACGTCGCATGTCTTGCCGGCGTTGCTGCGCAAGGCCCTCGACGCCAAGCTGGCGGGTGCCGCGACCATGACAGTGTGGGGTTCAGGCAAACCCTTGCGTGACTTTCTGCATGTGGACGATCTTGCTGACGCGGTAGTTTTCCTGGCCAGGCACTACTCTGGCGAGTGCCACGTCAATGTCGGTTCCGGGGAGGAACTGTCGATCCGGCAGTTGGCAGAACTTGTTTGCAACGTCGTCGGATTTGCCGGCGAGCTGGAATTTGATACGTCAAAGCCGGATGGAACACCGAGGAAACTGGCCGATGTGTCCAGGTTGAAAAATATGGGTTGGGACAGGGCCAGGGCTCTGGAAACCGGATTGCGGGATACGTCTGCAGAGATTTCCGGCGACTGATTCCATATCCTGGATTGATTGAAAGATTCTTCCTGAAGATTTCAGGCTTGTTGCCGCTTGGTGATCTGCCTCTTCACCATTCGGTTAGAAGTATAAGCTGGCATGGCCGATTGCCTGAAACCTAGGAAGACAACTGAGTGAACTTGAAAAATGCCCTGTGGATTATGCGCTGCGTCCAGGTTTGGAGCTACGTTGCCTATCCCGTTCAAACGATCAGGTTTCGCCGCAGTCTGGGCTTCTGGCCTGAGCCCGTATGGCCGACTCGACTGAACGACAAACTCCACTGGCGTAAAATTTTTGATCGAAACCCACAGTTCACTGAGTGCTCCGACAAACTTGCCGCCAAGGAATTCGTGCGCCGGATCGACCCACAGATCAATATTGCTGAAGTCTTGTGGGTCGGTGAGCGGGCCTGTGACATTCCCGACCACCTGTTGACCGGCGACGTGGTTGTCAAAACCAACCATGGATCGAGCTGGAACATTCTGGTGCGCGGTGACGTGGCGAACAGACAGGCTTTCAATCGGAAAATTGATACCTGGATGGTCAGGCGCTATGGGCGCAAACACTGGGAGTGGGGCTACTTCGGGGTCAAGCCCAGATTGTATGTGGAAGAAATGCTCAAGGAGAACGGCCTACCAATCGCCAACGTTTTTAGATTCGACGCTGCAACCTCCACGATTACGGCTTGCTACACAGTACAACCCGTGCCGGGCAGCAATCAGATCACAGATGGCGTACTGGATGTCGACGGCAACAGTTATGCGGGCTTTTACGAAAGTGGCGTATACGCAGACGTGGTAGCCCCGCCCGAATATAATCAGATGCTGAAAACCGCGTTGGCGCTGAGCCGCGAGTTCGACTATGTGCGCTGCGACTTGTATCTTGTCAGCGGAGAAATCTATTTCTCTGAACTGACCTTCTATCCGGATGGCGGGCTTGACTGGGACTCGATTGACTCCCTGATGGACCTTACCGCAGAAACCTGGGACCTTCGCAAATCCTGGTTCATGACCACCCCCCAGAAAGGTTGGCGCCGGTTGTACGCGCAGGCGCTGAGGCTGGCCCTGGACGGTGCTATTGCTGCAAAACCGGACAGGCGGCCTCGCGGATATACGATTCCCGGCAAATCATGTGGACAGTCCTGATATGGACTGAGTGAGACTTCGGATACTTTGACGCTTTCTGGTTACCATCGCTACCGCGCGACTTTCAGATGTGCGGCACCAGTGCCAGCACGATGCTCAAGGTGACAATGGACAATGCCGTTCCCGCCGCCACACTGGCTGACAGGGCGGCTTCCGCCACGCCTTCACGCTCGGCAAATATGTAGGCATTGGCGCCCGTTGGCAGGGCTGCAAACAACACCACGATACCGGCTTCAACCGCTGTCAGGTCAAACACCGCATAGGCCAGCAGTGCTGCTATTGCCGGCATGACGGCAAGCTTGAGAAGCATCAGAACGCCAGCGGCCCGCCCGCTGCCCGCAAATCCAAATCGTGCCAGCGACAATCCGAGCGCAAACAGCGCGGCTGGCACAGCCGCCTGCGCCAGCATGGTAATGACCTTGTCCGCCATGGAATGCAGACCGAACCCGGCAAAATTCCAGACGCTGCCCGCCACCAGCGCCAGCACGATCGGGTTGGCAAACAGGTCTTTCAGCAGCGTGCGCAGCAAGGCCGGCAATCCCGGCTTTTCAGTCTGCGATCCCCATTTCGCCAGCAAGGTGGCAGCAAACCATTGCACCGGCAGATGGATGGAAATGATCAGCGCCATGGGCAGCAGGGCACCAGTACCGAAAAACGCAACCCCCAACGGCAGGCCCAACATCACCGTATTGCCGAAAGCTGCTCCAAGCGCCGCAGATGCCCCCCCTGCACCGCCTAGCCCCGTCACGAAACGCGACGCCGCAATCGCCAGTATCCAGACCATCGCCACGGCGGTGAAAAATGCGCCCCACAGCCCCCAGGGCGGGTTTGCCGGAATGCCCAGCGTGACCATGGCCTTGAACAGCATGGCGGGAATTGCAAACGTGAACACGAAGGTCGACAGTCCACGCGCGGAGCCATCCACGAAAATCCCGAAACGCCCGGCGCCAAAGCCGAGCACAATCAGTGCAAACACCGGCACGACAGTTGTAATCACACTTTGCAAACGAACCCCTGCCCTTCAACTTGAGGTTGGATATTGTCTGACCTTTTGGATACACTGCCCAAATGGCAAGCACCAGCAGAATACCACCTGACGTTGACGATAAATCCGCAGAATTGCTTGAACGCGCCTACACGCTGTCAAACGATGAAGACACTCACACGCTCTATCGCGATTGGGCGGAAACCTATGACAAGACCATGCTTGATGGCTTGGGCTATGTATCGCCGCGCCTGGTGAGCCGGCTTCTGGCCAGCCATGTTTCGGACCATGCCGTACGGGTGCTTGATGTCGGGGCCGGAACCGGCCTTGCCGGGCAGGAATTGAACGCGCTCGGATTTGTCGACATTGATGCCATTGACTATTCGGCTGACATGCTGGCGGTGGCTGCACAGCGCAACATCTACAAGAACCTGATCGAGGCGGACCTGACCCGGCCACTCGACATACCTGACGCGACCTATGGTGCAGCGGTGTGTTCGGGCACTTTCACCCATGGCCATGTTGGCCCTTCATGCCTTGAAGAGCTGTTTCGCATTATTAGGCCTGGTGGATCGTTTGCCTTTTCGATCAATGCCGGCGTGTGGATCGATGCCGGTTTCAATGCCGAACTGAACAGGCTCGAGAGTGCCGGAACGGTTCGCCTGATCGCACGCAAGGCCGACAGCAACTACGCGACATCAACGGCCGAAGACTCATGGCTCAATCTCTATGAACGGCAATAGCGATAAAGCGCGCGCCAGGATTGCCCGTGCCAGGGCAATCAGCAGTGATGATGATGCCCGCAGCGTCTATGCCGAATGGGCCACCACCTATGATCATGATGTGTTTTCCACGCTCAAGGTTACCGGCACCAACACGATTGCCGACTTGTTGCATGACCATACGGCTGACATTCGGGCTGCCCGGGTTCTGGATGCCGGTTGCGGGACCGGCGCGGTCGCAGCCAGGTTGAAACTGCATGGCTTTGACCTGATCGACGGTGTGGATCTGTCGCCGGAGATGCTCGCGATTGCCAAGGCCAAAAGCCTCTACCGCACATTGACCGAAGCCAATCTCAACCAGCCCTTCGATCTGCCGCACACACCCTACACTGCTATCGTCAGCGCCGGCACATTCACCACGGGACATGTTGGCGCAGACGGCTTTCGCAACCTGTTCAGCCACCTTGAACAACACGGCCTGATCGCCTGCGTCATCGCAAACCCGGTCTGGCAACGCGACCGGTTCGATTCACTCGTCGGCAAGCTGCCGGTGGACGTTTTAGCCAACCGTGTCGAGGCGACGATACCTGGCGGCGAACCGGACGCGCACATGCTGGTATTGCGCAAGACCTGAAACTCACGGCAACATGGAATCAGTTGAACCCATGTTGATCTACAGGCCGATTTGCTGCGCCCGCGGGACTGCGTTACGGCTCCCTTGTGGTCAACCAGACCACGGCGGGAACCGTGCCTTGCCAGCAAACGCAGAAAATCGGTCAAACGTTTCCATCTAAGTGAAACATGCTCTAATCTACTGCCGGTCCAGTTTCAGCTTGTAGCCGATATGGCTGGCGACAAATCCCAGCCGATCATAGAAACGATGGGCATCTTCGCGGGTCTTGTCCGTGGTCAACTGCACCAGGGAGCAGCCACGAGACCGGCTTTCGGCGATGGCAAACTCGAACATGCGCTGGCCAAGTCCACTACCGCGATGTGAAGCAGCGACCCGAACCGCTTCGATCTGGCAGCGCCAGGCTCCCTTGCGGCTGATCCCGGCAATGAAGGTGAGCTGCATGGTCGCCGCAATCACCTCTGCTTCCTGGGCCACAAGCAGAAACTGGTTGGGATCGCCATCCAGCGCTTCAAATGCGGAAACATAAGCCTCATCCAGAGGCAGCCGTGCATCTTCCCTGCCATTGCCGAGACCGTCATCAGCCAGCAATCTCACAATAGCGGGAAGGTCTTCCTTGTACGCCCGTCGCAAGACCACTTCCATGACTCAAACCTTACGCTGCTGCATCATCAAGCCGGCCGTCTATCTCTTTCACGATCTCACCCATGATGCCGCTCATGCGGAAATCCTTGGGCGTGTAGACCCTGGCAACGCCCATCTGCTTCAGCACATTCGCATCTTCTTCCGGGATGATACCGCCCACAACCACGGGCACCTTGTCCATGCCGGCAGCCCGCATCCGGTTCATCACATCGCGCACCAGTTGCACATGGCTGCCGGACAGGATGGACAGCCCAACCACGTGGACCTGCTGCTCGATTGCCGCCGACACGATCTCTTCCGGGGTCAGGCGAATGCCCTCATAAATGACTTCCATTCCCACTTCACTGGCCCGCACGGCAATCTGCTCAGCGCCGTTCGAGTGACCGTCCAGCCCCGGCTTTCCGACCAGGAATTTTACCGGCACGCCCAATCTTTTTGACAAGGCCGTTACCTGTTTGCGCACGAGCTCGGCATCTGCAGGCGGCGCCAGCGTGACGACGGTGCCGACACCGGTGGGTGCCCGATACTCGCCAAACACATCGCGCAGGGTTTGCCCCCACTCGCCCGTGGTCACACCGGTTTTCGCACAGACAATTGACGGATCCATTATGTTGCGGCCGTCGCGCGCTGCCGCTTTCAGGTCAGCCAGGGCCGCCTCGACCGCCCCCGCATCACGCGACTTGCGCCACTTTTTCAGGCTGTCTATCTGGTCCTGTTCCACATGCTCCGGCACTGTCAGAATGCTGCCGCCGTCGCCACCGGACAAAGGCGATGGTTCACTGCTTTCATAGGCGTTGACACCCACCACTGTCTCGCGGCCGTCTTCAATCGCCTTGATGCGCGCCGAATTCGACTTGACCAGTTCGGCTTTCATGTAGCCGCTGTCTACAGCCACCACCGCACCGCCCATCTGCTCTATTACAGCCAGTTCCTTCAGCGCCGCCGATTTCAGCGCATCGACCTTGGCACCGATAACCTCGGAGCCGTCAAAAATGTCACCGTTTTCAAGCAGGTCCGTTTCAAACGCCATGATCTGCTGCATTCGCAACGACCATTGCTGATCCCAGGCACGCGGCAGGCCGAGTGCTTCGTTCCACGCCGGCAATTGCACAGCGCGCGCGCGCGCATTCTTCGACAATACCACCGCCAGCATTTCTATCAGGATGCGATAGACATTGTTTTCAGGTTGCTGTTCCGTCAGTCCAAGCGAATTGACCTGGACCCCATACCGGAACCGGCGCAGTTTCTCGTCCTCGACACCATAGCGGGTCCGGCAGATATCGTCCCACAGCTCGGTGAATGCCCGCATCTTTGACAGTTCGGTGATGAACTTGATGCCCGCATTCACAAAAAAGCTGATGCGGCCCACGACCATCGGAAAATCGCCGTCCGGCACCTGGCCGGAGGCTCTCACACCATCCAGAACGGCAATTGCCGTTGCCAGTGCAAAAGCGAGTTCCTGCGCCGGCGTGGCGCCTGCTTCCTGCAGATGGTAGGAACACACATTCATCGGATTCCACTTCGGGCACTCGATGCGCGACCAGGTGATGGTATCCGTGATCAGACGCATGGACGGCTGCGGTGGAAACACATAGGTGCCACGCGACAGATACTCCTTGATGATGTCGTTCTGTGTGGTGCCGGTCAGTTTGTCCCGGGATGCGCCCTGCTCCTCGGCGGCGGCGACATACAGTGCCAGCAACCACGCCGCAGTTGCGTTGATTGTCATCGATGTATTCATCCGCTCGAGCGGAATGTCGCGGAACAAGGTCCGCATGTCGCCTATATGCGACACCGGTACGCCAACCTTGCCGACCTCCCCGCGTGCCAGCAGATGATCACTGTCGTAACCCGTCTGGGTCGGCAAATCGAAGGCCACGGACAATCCTGTCTGGCCCTTGTCGAGGTTGCGCCGGTAAAGTTCATTGCTGGCTTCTGCCGTGGAATGCCCGGCATATGTGCGGAAAATCCACGGCCGGTCACGGCTTGTCTGGTCATTCATGAAACTGCGGGTCCGGTTACTCGTTTATCTCAGATGTTTGCCTTGAAAAACGCAATGCTCGCCGCACGGCGCCTGATCAGGCAATTGCCGATAATCGAAGCATGAACTTTATTGCAGCGCAACCAGACTCTGGGATTAACCGGGTCAGAGTGGTCTTGAAAACCCCGGGCATGACGAAGTTGTTCGAGAATAAATCAGCAAAACCTAGGCGGCGGAATTGCGGTGGTATATCAGCAGCATCACGGCGGCCACGCACATGCCGGCATTGGCTGCCACGGCAATCATCACCATGCCGTCGATACCGGGTATATGATAGTTTCGCGCAAACATATTGGCGATATACGCGCCGGCGAACAGACCGATGAAATTCACTATCGTGTTGAAAAAAGAACTGAATCTGACAATCGAGTTTAGCAGCGTTGTACCCGCCACACACATCGCACCAACGATCATCAGTGGTGTTGCACCCAGATCGCTATTCCCGAATGGCAGATACGATCCCCAGTTGATGTAGACGCCAAAAAGGCTCAGGAAGTCATTCATTATCTTGACCCGGTTTCTTCTCTCTCGCCGTCGCAATCGACACGCTACACGAGCAAGGTTGCCAACAGGTAAATATGCCGCAGGCAGCGTGTATCAGGCAAATTCATTGTTGCAATGCACCATTATCTGCCCGATGCTATGATGGAATTTTATGCAGGAGACGACATATGGCCGTATCAGCAATACGCGAACAGGCACAACCGCCCCAAAACACCGGCGCTACCCGCAAGGATCTGTACGAGATCGGCGAAATACCACCGCTCGGACATGTTCCCAAGGAAATGTACGCCTGGACGATCCGTCAGGACCGCCATGGCGAACCTGATACGGCCATGCAGGTCGAAGTGGTGCCTACCTGGGAAATTGATTCCGACGAAGTGCTTGTTCTCGTGATGGCCGCGGGCGTGAACTACAATGGCGTATGGGGAGCGCTTGGCATTCCGATTTCACCGATTGATGTTCACAAGAACCCGTATCACATTGCCGGATCCGACGCCTCCGGCATTGTCTGGGCAGTCGGGCGAAAAGTGACCCGCTGGAAAGTGGGTGACGAGGTTGTCATTCACTGCAACCAGGACGACGGCGACGATGAGGAATGCAATGGTGGTGATCCAATGTTTTCCACTTCGCAGCGCATCTGGGGATATGAAACACCTGATGGGTCATTTGCCCAGTTCTGCCGGGTTCAGGCGCGACAGCTGATGCCAAGACCGCAACACCTGACATGGGAAGAAGCGGCCTGCTATACCCTGACCCTGGCCACCGCATACCGTATGCTGTTCGGCCATCGCCCGCACACGCTCAAGCCGGGCCAGAATGTGCTGGTGTGGGGCGCATCCGGCGGTCTGGGATCAATGGCCGTGCAGTTGATTGCCACCAGCGGTGCCAACGCCATCGGTGTCATTTCGGAAGACGACAAGACGGATTTCGTGCTGGGCCTCGGGGCAAAGGGTGTCATCAACCGCAAGAAGTTCGACTGCTGGGGACCGCTGCCCACCGTCAACACACCTGAGTACAATACATGGGCCAAGTCAGCCCGTGAATTTGGCAAGGCGATCTGGGATATCACCGGCAAGGGCAACAATGTCGACATGGTATTTGAGCACCCCGGCGAAGCCACCTTCCCGGTCTCGACACTGGTTTGCAAGCGCGGCGGCATGATCGTGTTTTGTGCCGGAACAACCGGTTATAACCTGACCATGGATGCACGCTATGTCTGGATGCATCAAAAGCGCGTCCAGGGATCTCACTTTGCCAATCTGATGCAGGCAAGCCAGGCAAACCGCCTGGTTATCAATCGCCGTATCGACCCGTGCATGTCGGAAGTCTATGGCTGGAACGATATTCCCAAGGGTCATATGCGCATGCGGCAGAACAAGCATCTGCCGGGCAACATGGCAGTGCTCGTCAATGCACCGACCACCGGACTTCGCACATTCGAAGACGTTCTCGAAGCATCCGACAGTTGAAGTGAAGCTTCGGTTTGCTTGAAGCTTCATTTTCCAAAAGGCCATGAGGACATATCTGCGTGCACGCACAGGAACCAGGACGACTTGAATTCGACAAGCCCGGACGCGGCAGGATTTATGACAGCGTGCTGGAGACCATCGGCAACACGCCACTGGTTCGCCTGCACAAACTCACAAGGGAAAACAGCTGTCTGGCCAACGTCCTGGTCAAGCTGGAATTCTTCAATCCGCTGGCAAGCGTGAAGGATCGCATCGCGGTTTCGATGATTGAAGCACTTGAGGCTG
>CAYRLR010000034.1:0-11585 GCA_964424975.1 uncultured Anderseniella sp. | reverse complement strand
CTTTCGCCTTGTCACAGGCAAAATATCCTCCCGCAGAATGGATAACATTAATGAGGCCTGACCCTAACTATGCACCATGTGCCCGTCAGTCGCTAGTCATGTTGACGGTTCGACCCATGGGCCTCTATCACAGCTACAAAGTGACAACCCGAAGGCAGAGGTCAATACAATGAATTTCGAGCCTACAGAAGAACAACGCGCCATTCGTGATCTCGCTGCATCGTTTGCCGCAGATGAAATGGCGCCGCATGCGGCCAGGTGGGATGCAGAGCTTATCTTTCCGCGCGATACCATCGTACGGACTGCCGCCCTGGGGTTTGCCGGCTTGTACGTGAAGGAAGATGTTGGCGGGTCAAATCTGTCGCGCCTGGATTCTGTGCTGATTTTCGAAGAGCTTTCCAAGGCTTGTCCTTCAACAGCTGCGTTTATCTCCATTCACAATATGGCAGCCTGGATGATCGACAGCTACGGCACCCAGCATCAGCGCGAGAAATTCCTGCCGGACATGACGGCAATGAACAAGATTGCCAGCTATTGCCTGACCGAACCGGGGTCCGGCTCGGACGCGGCCGCGCTACGCACCAGGGCTGTGAAGGACGGCGACCACTATGTCCTGAACGGGTCCAAGGCGTTTATTTCCGGGGCAGGGGCCAATGATCTGTACCTTACGATGGTGCGCACAGGTGACGACACGCCAAACGGTATCTCCTGCATCATGATAGAAGATGGCACCCCGGGGCTTAGTTTTGGCGCGAACGAGAAAAAGCTGGGCTGGCATTCACAACCCACCGCTCAGGTTAATTTTGACAACTGCCGGGTTCCGGCCGAAAATCTGATTGGCGGCGAGGGCAATGGTTTTCGAATTGCCATGGCGGGTCTGGATGGCGGCAGACTGAATATTGCAGCCTGTTCCATTGGCGGCGCTCAGGCGTGCATTGATTACGCAATCGATTATATGAAGACCAGAAAAGCCTTCGGCAAGGCGATTTGTGAGTTTCAGGCGTTACAGTTCCGGCTGGCCGACATGCAGACAGAACTCGAATCCGCCCGAATTCTGCTTTACGCCGCAGCCCAGAAGGTGAATGACAAGCACCCGCAGGCCACCCGGTTTGCAGCCATGGCGAAACGCAAGGCAACCGATACAGGATTCCAGGTGGTCAACGACGCGCTGCAGATGTTTGGTGGCTACGGGTATTTGCAGGACTACCCGGTTGAGCGGTACCTGCGCGACCTGCGTGTGCATCAAATTCTTGAAGGCACCAATGAAATCATGCGACTGATCATTTCACGCGACATGCTGCGTCAGTAGTTTTGTATAGAATGGTTTGTGATCCGTGATGACGACCTCAAATGAAATCCTGTTTTCCCTGCACGGCAAGGCCGGAGTAGTGACGCTCAACCGCGAGCGGGCACTGAACGCATTGACTGTCGGCATGGTGCGCGCTCTGGATGTTCAGTTGCGGGCCTGGGAGACTGATGATCGGGTCCAGCGTATCCTCATTGAAGGTGCCGGCGACAAGGCATTCTGTGCCGGTGGCGACATTCGCCAATTGTATGACTGGGGTCTGGCGATGGATCCGCAGTTTCTTGATTTTTATCGCGAGGAATACCTGCTCAACACCTATATCAAGCATTATCCCAAACCTTACATCGCCTTGCTGGACGGCATTGTGATGGGCGGCGGCGTGGGCGTATCCGTGCACGGCTCGCATCGGATTGTCACCGAGGCCACTACCTTTGCCATGCCGGAAACCGGTATCGGCCTGTTTCCCGACGTGGGCGGTACTTACTTCCTGCCGCGCTGCCCGGGTGAAACCGGCATGTATATGGGCCTCACCGGCGCCCGGTTGAAGGCGGGCGACGCGATGTACGCGGGTGTCGGCACGCATTTTGTTCCCAAGCAACGGCTGCCGGACCTGAAACGGGCTCTGATGACGTTTGCGAGTGTTGATGAAGCAATTCAGCAATATTCTGTTCAGGTGGACCCGGAGACGTTCGGTCGGCACCGCGGGGCGATCGATCGGCATTTCCTGCAGAACTCGGCAGATAATGTGCTGGAAAGCCTCAAGTCAGACCCGTCAGAATGGGCGCAGAAACAGGCTGGTATCGTGGCGCAAAAGTCTCCAACCAGCCTGAAGATATGCCACCGGCAGTTGCGTGACGGGCTGACCCTGGACTTCAATGCCTGCATGAGGCTGGAATACCGTATCGTCAATCGGATTTTCACAGGGCATGATTTTTTTGAAGGCACCCGGGCAGTCGTCATCGACAAGGACATGGCGCCACGCTGGAAGCCCGCCACTCTCAGAGCGGTCAGGAACGGCGAGATAAATGCCTATTTTGAGCCATTGCCTGAAGAACTGCCGGTCTGACCCAAACCGGTACAGTTTGTGCCGGTCAACCCGTGAACCTGATCTATGGGGTGGGCGTGAAGCGCAGCGAAAGGCACGACATCCCGCCGTCCAGCTTTGCTGCTTCATTGTTGTCCACCTGGCGCACACTATAACCGGCCGCGACAAGTTTTTCTGCAGTTTGCGGAAATCCGGACGGCATCAGCACAAGCTCATTGAAACGGATGGCGTTTGCTGATGCTTCTTCACCGGTTGCCGTATGGATGACATTGTAGCCATCGAAACAGCCCGTATCCGACAGTCGCCTGGTGGCCAGCACTGTTTCTTCATCCAGCAGGGAACAGTCGGTCTTGAAGTGCAGGACGCCTGCCGGGGTGACGACTTCCCGCACGCTGTAATCCCAGCGAGTGGTCAGTTCCGTCAGTTCCGCAATGCCGGCTGCATCGGTACGCGCAGACCTCCCGACAAGTATTTCGCGTTCGGTAACCAGAATATCACCGCCGTCAACAAACCCCGGTCCGCTGATTGAAACGACCTCGCCATAGAACTGCGACAATACCGGCCTCATCAAATCGGCTTCGCCCAAACGCGAGGGCGCGCCGGGACGCATTGCTATGGCAACCTCCGGCAGGCAGAATGCGGCATCTTCCACGAAAACCGAGTCCGGATAGTCGTCAAGTGGTTCAAGCACGGTAACTGCAGCGCCGGTAGACTGCAGCAGCGAGATATACTCTGCATGGCTTTTCCGGAAACGCAGCAGGTCCGGTGCACCGCTATCGACGGCACGCAATCCATCAACAATGCTGGTGCCTGGCTTGCGCACGATGGCGTGGGAAAAACTGTAGCTACGTACGGTCATTTCAAGTCCGGCAAAATTCGAGTTGGTCGAAGTCTTATAAGGCTGCCGGCCGATTGCACAAGTGCGTTGCCGACTGGGTGTGCACGGCTCTGGCATGCATCCTTCCTCGTTGGCTCTTGCATGTGACCGCCGGTACTTGCGATGTTACCGCATCACCAGTTTACTTTATTGCAGAGAGGCAGTTTTCATGGCGAGCATCGGTTTCATTGGTCTGGGCAACATGGGAGGCCCGATGGCTGACAATCTGGTCAAGGCGGGCCACGACGTGCGGGGGTTTGATCTTTCCGCCGACAGCATTGCCCGGTTTGTAACCGCCGGCGGTAGAGCTGCCGACAGCATCGCGGCGGCTGCGTCGGATGCAGATGTTGTGGTGACCATGCTGCCCGCCGGCAAGCATGTGAGAGACGTCTATAGCGGCGACGGCGGTCTGATCTCGCTGTGCAGGCAAGGCACCTTGCTGATCGACAGTTCGACGATCGACGTCGAGACAGCGCGAGATGTAATCGCACTGGCCCAAGCGGCGGGCCATCATATGATTGATGCACCGGTGTCCGGCGGTACAACGGGAGCAGCAGCCGGCACGCTCACCTTCATGTGCGGCGGCAGCGATGATGCTTTTTCAGGTGCAAGGCCGTTCCTGGACATCATGGGCAAGAACGTTATCCATGCCGGTGGACCCGGCAATGGTCAGGCTGCAAAGGTCTGCAACAACATGCTGCTGGCCATCTCGATGATCGGCACCTGCGAGGCATTTCTCATGGCAGAGCGCCTGGGACTTGATGCACAGCGGTTTTTTGATATTTCATCCACTGCATCGGGCCAATGCTGGTCGATGACTACTTATTGTCCGGTGCCCGGTCCGGTTCCATCTTCACCGGCCAATCGAGACTACCAACCCGGCTTTGCGACAGCCATGATGTTCAAGGACCTGGATCTCGCCAAAGGCGCTGCGCAAACCTCGAATACCTATACGCCGATGGGCGAGCGTGCACTTGAGCTTTACAAAGAGTTTATGGATGCAGGCGGGGCAGACACCGATTTTTCCGGTATAATAAGATACCTGGACGGCAAGAAATAGCCAAAAACCAGCCTTGCAAGGTTTTGCTAACTGTGGCGTCAGATGGATCAAATTTGAGCTAAATTAGCTCCTGATTTACCTATCTCATTGTGTTGTTCTTAAAAAACCGACCGTAGAGTCATCGTCAAGGCAGGGAAAAACCTGCCACCAGAAAACGACGAACTTTTAAACAAAAACGGGCAGGTATCGAACATGAACCAGACAACCGCAATGGCGGTCCGCAAGGATGCGGACCAGGACAAAACCAAAATCAAGAACCGGTATCTTGAATCACTGACACTTATCGAGCGGCTTCACCGTCGCTTGCTGGATGTGATCAAGGATGAGTTTGAACGCAACGGTGAACAGGACGTCAACTCTGTTCAGGCACTGCTGTTGTTCAACATCGGTGATAGCGAATTGACTGCCGGCGAGTTGAAGACCCGCGGTTACTACCAGGGGTCAAACGTCTCCTATAACCTGAAGAAGCTGGTTGAGCAGGGCTATGTCAGCCACGAGCGCTCAAGTTCCGACAAACGGTCAGTGCGAATCTCGCTGACCGACCGGGGGCAGGAGATCCGCGAACAGATTGACACGCTGTACAATCGTCAGTTGCTGTCATTGCGCGAAGTTGCCGACATTGATGTTGATGAATTCGATCGCCTCAACAAGGCGCTGGGTCGTCTTGAGCGGTTCTGGACCGATCAGATCCTGTATCGTCTGTAGACAACAAGTGTGACCATGCACCGGTGCAACATGGCTTCATGTCATAGCCATGTTGTGCCAACTCGCTGGAAATGATCAAGGTTTATCCTTGTTGGACTTGCCAGGACCCGGGTCGCTCCGGGCCAGGTAGTCGGTAGCGCGCATGAACCCCCTTTTCGGTGGGCTTTGCCGTTGCTTCTCAATGTTTGGAATCAGTGATTGTGAATCGATGATTGTGAACCCGTGAAAAGCCTGGGCTTTTCGCGGGTTTGTTATTGTGCAGTTTGATTATTGCATTTGATTGCCCCATAGAAGCCGGATTCAGCAGACATTCACTATCCAGAAATACGCGAATGCTGTATGCACAAGGTAGTTTATTCGTTGATCGGGAAGATTTGGATGCGGACTGTAATTGCAAGATTTTCACTGGTTGCCATGATTGCAATGGCATCTCCGTTTGGTGGTCTGCCGGTCGAAGATGCCGCTGCTGAGTCTGTGGAACGTACCTACACGCCTCGCACCCGTTCCAAACAGCCGGTAAGTACCGCCATCGATTCTACCGGAGACCGGGCTGCCACAACGCTGAATTCAATGCAGAACTGGCTTCGATCGCCATCGCTGCGCACGAATG
The DNA here is from genome assembly GCA_964424975.1 of uncultured Anderseniella sp. Taxonomy (GTDB): domain Bacteria; phylum Pseudomonadota; class Alphaproteobacteria; order Rhizobiales; family Aestuariivirgaceae; genus Anderseniella. Next base: position 5,982 of record CAYRLR010000034.1, on the reverse strand, counting down.
AGGTGGACGAGTTGTCGTCTCGCACCCGGATATACGATGCGGACGGGGCCGTTTTCCCAATGCTGGGTGTCCGCAGCGCACATGCAATGGAATCGGCGATTCAATTCTATGAGAAAATTGCGCGCAGCGGCGGATGGGGCCGGATTTCTCCTTCTAAATCGCTTAGACCCGGTGGCAAGGGCAGGGCAGTTGTCGCTGTGCGGCATCGACTGGCTATAGAGGGGTATTTGGCGCGGACAGCAGCCCGTGGTGACGCTTATGATGCTGTTGTCGCACAGGCAGTGCTCGGTTTTCAGCAAAATCACGGACTGCCGGCCACCGGTAGTGTCGACAAGGCGACTGCTGCTGCGATGTCAGTTCCTGCAACGGCCAGGCTGGACACCATGCGGGCGAATTTGATCCGTATGCCGGAATACACCAGGGACCTGGGGAACAAATACGTACTGGTGAACATTCCGGCGGCAAAGCTGGAGGCTGTCGAACGCGATCGCGTGGTTTCCAGCCATGCGGTCATTGTCGGCAAGCCTGAGCGTCCGTCACCCATTGTGACCAGCCAAATAAGCGAGATCAATTTCAATCCCTATTGGCATTCACCCAAGTCGATCGTCATCAAGGATATTGTGCCCAAGGTGCGCAAGTCAAAAGCGATCCTCAAGCAGATGCAGATCAGGATATTTGACGGCTATCGCGGCCCGGAAGTCAGTCCCGATTCCATTAACTGGACCGCACCGGCAGAAGAGATTGCCGACAGATATCATTTCCGCCAGGAGCCGGGTGGTGAAAATGCCATGGCGTCGGTCAAGATCAACTTCAAGAACAAGTTCGCGGTCTACATGCATGACACGCCGACCAAGACGCTGTTTCAGCAAAATCAGCGCTACTTCAGTTCGGGTTGCGTGCGGGTGGAAGATGTTCACCAGCTGACATCATGGGTGTTGGGCAATCAGGACGGCTGGAACCTCCGGCAGATAAAGTCTGTTGCGCAATCTGAAGATCGCATTGACGTTGCGGTGCAAGGCAAGGTTGCGGTTCACTGGGTGTATCTTACCGCATGGGCAGGCCCAGACGGCATGGTGCGCTTCCGGGACGATATTTACGGCCTTGACGGCACCGGGTTCATTACCGGTCAACCCATAGGCAGCCCTGAAGGCAGCGCCGGGTAACATCACCTATTCATTTATCGAATGAAGGATTTTCCTGGCTCAGCGACCCATTGCCGCTTGCCGGGGATGACGCATTGCAGTGTCAGGTGATTTTCTGCCATACCGGTCGCCTTGTGTTACCCGAATTCAGTGCAGAGGGAAGCTCCGAACATGACCGCTCAACCAGATTCCGCTCAATCCGACATTTTTCCGGAGTTTTTTTCCAGCACACTGGAGGTCTCGGATGCCGAGGTCGCTGCGGCTGTTTCGCAGGAATTGACCCGTCAGCAGCATGAAATTGAACTGATTGCCTCGGAGAATATTGTGTCGCGTGCCGTGCTGGAAGCGCAAGGTTCAGTGCTCACCAACAAATATGCCGAGGGTTATCCGGGCAGGCGATATTATGGCGGTTGTGAATATGTCGACATTGCTGAAGAGCTGGCAATCAAGCGGGCCTGCCAGTTGTTCAACTGCGAATATGCCAATGTTCAACCCCATTCGGGTGCAAATGCCAACCAGGCGGTGTTTTTCGCGCTACTGCAACCTGGTGACACCTATATGGGGCTTGATCTTGCCTGTGGTGGTCATTTGACTCACGGTTCGCCGGTCAATCAGTCCGGCAAGTGGTTCAATCCGGTCCCTTACAAGGTTGATCCGGTGACCCATCAGATTGACTATGACGAGGTCGAAAAACTTGCGCTTGAGCATAAGCCGAAACTGATCATTGCGGGCGGCTCGGCCTATCCGCGTTTCATCGACTTCAAACGGTTCCGCGAAATTGCGGACAAGGTCGGTGCCTGGTTCATGGTCGACATGGCTCATTTTGCCGGGCTGGTTGCCGGCGGAGTGCATCCCAACCCGCTGGAGCATGCGCACGTGGCCACTACCACGACTCATAAAACCCTGCGCGGTCCGCGTGGTGGCATGATCCTGTCCAACGACGCGGCCTTGGGTAAAAAATTCAATTCCGCCGTTTTCCCCGGCCTGCAAGGTGGTCCGCTGATGCATGTCATCGCAGCCAAGGCCGTGGCGTTTGGAGAAGCGCTGCGTCCTGATTTCAAGGACTATGCTGCGGCGGTTGTTGCAAATGCGAATGCACTGGCCGAGGCGATGCTGGAAGGCGGGCTTGACCTGGTGTCCGGCGGCACGGATACGCATGTCATGCTGGTGGATCTGCGCCCCAAGACGCTTACCGGCAAGGCAGCCGAAGCCGCGCTTGGCCGTGCCAATATCACCTGCAACAAGAACGGCATCCCGTTTGATCCTGAAAAGCCGATGATTACGTCGGGTATCCGGCTCGGGTCCCCGGCTGGCACCACCCGTGGTTTTGGCATTGCGGAGTTCCAGGAAATCGGGAGGTTGATCATCGAAGTGCTTGATGGTCTCTCGGCCAACGGCGAAGATGGAAATTCTGCAGTAGAATCAACCGTCAAGGACAAGGTGGTTGCATTGACCGACCGTTTTCCGATCTATTCCTGACTGGAAGCACTTGAGTCTAACCATCATTCAAAGGAGGGGCTGACTGCTCATGCGGTGTCCCTACTGTAGCAGCCACGATTCCCAGGTGAAGGATTCACGGCCATCCGAAGATGGTGCCGCGATCCGGCGCAGGCGCCATTGTCCGGATTGCGGAGGCCGGTTCACAACTTTTGAACGGGTTCAGTTGCGCGAACTGATCGTGCTGAAAAAATCCGGCAAACGGGTGCCGTTTGACAGGGACAAGCTGGCGCGTTCAGTGGCGATTGCAGTCCGCAAGCGACCTGTCGATCCGGAACGTCTTGAGCGCATGATGTCATCCATTGTCCGGCAACTGGAAAGCCTTGGCGAGACCGAGATTACCAGCGACCTGATTGGTGAACATGTCATGGAGGGCTTGCGGGTCCTGGATGATGTTGCCTATGTGCGCTTTGCGTCCGTGTACCGGAACTTCCGCGAAGCACGTGACTTCGAGGCATTGCTGGGTGAACTGTCGTCGGAGGATGAAGCTGTGTCCGCGGACGGCGACGGCGGTGCTGACACCGGCGCTGGCGATGATGCCCCTGATTGACGCGACCTGGTTATGAATGACGAAATCTATATGCGCCGGGCCATTGCTGCCGGCAGACGCCTGCGCGGGTCGACAGAAGAAAACCCGTCTGTCGGCTGCGTAATCGTCAGCGATGGAAAAATTGTTGCGGTCGCATCAACCGCCCGGGGTGGTCGGCCTCATGCAGAAACACAGGCACTGAAAATGGCAGGTGACGCTGCGCACGGTGCCACGGCCTTCGTGAGCCTGGAACCATGTTGCCATCAAGGACGCACACCGCCATGTGCCGGTGCGTTGATCGACGCAGGCATAGCACGCGTGGTAACCGCCCTTGGTGATCCTGATCCCAGGGTGTCAGGCGGCGGGCACAAAATGCTGCTGGATGCCGGGCTTGAAGTCACCCAGGGTGTGTTGGCGGACGAGGCTGGCTGGGAATTGCGCGCTTTCCTCAAACGACACATTGACAAACGTGCCTATGTGACTCTGAAACTTGCCGTTTCGGCCGATGGAAAGATCGCCGCAAAGCCCGGCGAGCCAACCGCAATCACCGGTGAAATTGCGCGCAACCGGGTGCATTTGCTGCGCGCTGAGGCGGACGCGATCCTCGTGGGTGTCAGCACAGTGCTGGCAGACGACCCGGACCTGACGTGTCGTTTGCCGGGCATGGCGGACCGGTCACCTGTCCGCATTGTTTCAGACAGCAAACTGTCGATACCGCTGACCAGCAGACTGGTCGAGACCGCCGGTCACGTGCCCGTGTGGATCATGACGACACCCGCCGCGGATCCGGACATCAAGGCCGCATTGTACGCCAGCGGAGTTCAGGTGATCGAGTGTGCGGCGACTGACGACGGTAAAGTGAAGCTCGACGACATGCTTTCCAAGCTGGCGGAAAAGGGCATTTCGCACGTGCTGGCCGAAGGCGGGGCGCATATGGCAAGAGCCTTGCTGGAGGCCGACCTTGTTGATGAGGCAGTGTTGTTGCAGGCTCCCCGGAAATTAGGGCCGCAAGGGCTTGCCGCAATGGCCGGCCTGCCGCTTGACACCATCAGGGCGTCTGCCCGTTTCAGACAGCGCGGAGAAAGTGAACAATTGGGTGCAGATTGGCTCGCTAAATACGTTCGGGTGCGCTAAACGGGTGCCATGTTTACCGGTATCATCACAGACATTGGCACGATCGAAGGCATCGAGCGCCGTGGCGACACGCAGTTCACCATAGCGAGTGGCTATGCAGCGGCAGGTATAACGCTGGGAGCGTCCATCTGCTGCTCGGGATGTTGCCTGACCGTCACCTCTGTCGCGACTACGCCCGGCGATGGCAGTCGATTTACCGTGGATGTATCGGCTGAAAGCCTGTCAAAGACCAGCCTGGGTGGCTGGGTAGAAGGCACCCGGATCAATCTGGAGCGTGCCCTGAAGGCCGGCGATGAACTTGGCGGGCATATCGTGTCCGGTCATGTTGATGGCGTGGCGGAAATTGTGGAGATGCAGGATGAAGGTGACAGCCGCCGTTTCGTGTTTCGTGCACCGGTGGAACTCGCAAGGTTCATTGCCTCCAAAGGGTCCGTCTGCCTTGATGGGACGTCATTGACCGTTAACGAAGTCGACGGGGTGAACTTTGGCGTCAACCTGATACCCCATACCTTGTCTGTTACCTGCTGGGGCACAGCCCGGGTCGGCGACAAGGTCAACCTGGAAATTGACATGTTGGCCCGCTATGTGGCGCGGCTCTATGAAAGCGTCGACAAATGATAAAAATCCCTTCCATTTCTGCTGCATCATCGACTGATAAGTTTCGCGTGCTGATCGTGCAGGCACCCTATTACGACCATATCGCGTCCCAGCTGCTTGAAGGTGCGAAAGCACGTCTTGCGGCTGCAGGATGTGAGGTAGAGGTCGCCAGTGTGCCGGGAGCGCTGGAAATTCCGGGCACTATCTCCATTGCCTATGAGTTTGGCGATTACGACGGATTCGTCGCTCTCGGGTGCGTCATTCGCGGGGAGACCACGCACTATGAAATCGTCTCCGGTGAAAGTGCACGCGGCCTGATGAACCTGTCCATTGATGGTGCCTGTATCGGCAACGGCATCCTGACGGTCGAAAATGAACAGCAGGCACTGGCACGGGCCAGCGTAACAGACATGAACAAGGGAGCAGGGGCCGCGGAAGCCTGCCTGGCGATGATGCAGTTCAGGCTCGAGCAGGAATCTCGCGATGAATGATGCAAAAGACACTTCAGACAAATCACCGGGCAAGCCAACCAGGTCGGGCAGCGGAGTTGCGCGGTCTGCCTCGCGCCTGGGTGCCGTGCAGGCCTTGTATCAGATGGATATAGGCGGCGCATCGCTGTCTGATGTTCTGGCTGATTACGGGTCCGGCAGAATAGGCGTGCAATTTGAAGACGGCCAGTGTGGCGAGGCCGACTACGGCTTTCTAAAAGCCATCGTTGAAGGCGTGGTCAGTGACCAGTTGCTGATCGACAAGAATGTGAACGAGTGTCTCGGCGAGGGCTGGACGCTGGCCAGGCTCGAGGCGACCTCACGAGCGATTTTGCGAGCTGGCGGGTTTGAGCTCATGTTCCGGGACGACGTTCCGCCCAAAGTGACGATTTCCGAATATGTCGACGTCGCCAAGGCATTTTTTGCCGGCAACGAACCAGGCTTTATAAATGCCAGCCTGGATGCCATGGCCAGAAAACGCCGTCCCGAGGAAATGTAGAGCGCTTACGGTTTTGGTTGCAGAAAATCAGGCCGCATCACGTTTGTGCTCGCCTTCGCGGATCTCTTCCTTGATTTTCCCGACAAACGCTTCAAG
>CAYRLR010000033.1:0-11604 GCA_964424975.1 uncultured Anderseniella sp. | reverse complement strand
TGGACTGCGTTACGGCTCCCTTGTGGTCAACCAGACCACGGCGGGAACCGTGCCTAGCCAGCAAACGCAGAAAACCGGTCAAACGTTTCCATATAAGTGAAACATGCTCTAAGGGGTCGCATCTTTCCACGGGGCGCTAGAACAGATGGTCCAATTCTTTCGATTTGCCACGATCCGCGCCGCGCTTGCCGTCTTCACACTTTGCCTTGTTTCATTCATCGTGTTTTCACTGATGGAGCTGGTGCCCGGTGACTGTGCAGAACGCTACCTCGCCTTCAAGAATTCGCAGGGCGCGCAGATTTCCATTGCGGATATTGAAGTCGAACGGGTCCGACTCGGTCTGGACAGACCTTTCTTTGAGCGTTGGTCCAGCTGGTTATTTAACGCCTTTCAAGGTGAATTTGGCGACAGCTGTATTCTGCGCCTCAACATCAATCAGTTGCTGGGTCAAAAAGTGTGGCTCAGCATTGGCATCTGCCTTGGCTCGCTGTTGCTGGCCTATGCAATCGCGATCCCTGTCGGCATCATCGCCGCCACGTCGCGCAACCCCTATCTCAACAACGGCTTGCGCCTGGTCAGCTACCTGGGCCTGGCCCTGCCGAATTTCCTGCTGGCCCTTATGATCATGCTGTTTTCCACCGTCATGTTCGGGGACAGTCTGACCGGCCTGTTCTCGGCCGAGTATCGGGATGCGCCCTGGAACGCCGCCAAGATCATGGATTTTCTGGGGCACGTCTGGCTGCCGGTGTTTATCCTCGGATGGTCCGCTACCGCCTTTGCAATCCAGACAGTGCGCGCGCTGATGTCGGATGAGATCAGCAAACTCTATGTGACCGCTGCAGCCGCGCGCGGGGTATCGGGGCGCAAATTGCTGATGCGATACCCGGCGCGACACGCACTGAGCCCGATCATCAACTCGCTTGGGTTCGACCTCAACCGCATTTTCAACGAGCTTCCAATCGTTGCGCTGATCCTGACATTGACCGAAGCCGGATCGCTGTTGATTGAGGCACTGGCCCGCTCGAACGACCAACAGCTTGCGGGCGCCATCATCTTTTTCCTGACCGGCAGTATCGTGGCCATCAACTTCATCACCGATATCGCGCTGGCCCTGGTCGATCCGCGCATCCGTCGTAGCATCCTGGGATAACAGATATGACCGAGACCAATATCTACGATGCCGCTGTGAACCAAAGCGCCAAGGATGCGTATTTCACGGCCTCACAGGGGCAGTTGATCTGGACGCGATTCAAGAAACAGAAATCTGCCATGGTCGGGGCCTGGGTGCTGGTGCTTCTGGTTTTATCCGGCATCTTCGCGTCGTTCCTGACGCCCTATGACCCTACGATTGCCGGGCGCGACAAGGCCTATCTGAACGGAGCACCTACAATCCCTCAGTTCTGCGATGACAAGGGCTGCTCTCTTCGTCCCTTTATATACGCGGTCGAACGTGAACGCTCGATCAAGACCAATTTCAGATGGGTAACCACAGTAGACACAGACAAGCGACTATATGTTCAGTTTCTTGTCGAGGGGTCGCCTTACAAGATGTTTGGCATGAGTTTTTCAACCCATTTATTTGGTTTGGATGAAGGGTATCTCCATCTGTTTGGAACCGACTCAACTGGCAAGGATATCTTCTCGCGCACCTTCCACGCCATCAACACCTCCCTTGCCGTCGGCACAATAGGCGTCTTTATCGCCTTTGTTCTGGCCTTGATCATCGGCGGGATATCCGGGTTCTACGGAGGCTGGATAGACTCGTTCATCCAGATGGTCACGGACGCAGTCCGAACCATTCCCGCCATTCCCCTGTTCATGGCTTTGGCAGCCTTCATCCCGGACACCTGGAGTGCGGAGGAGAGGTTCTTCTTCATCTCCATCATATTGGGGTTCATCGGCTGGCCGACACTGGCAAGGCGTGTCCGCACCCATCTGCTGACCGAACGCAACCAGGAATATGTTCTGGCGGCCCAGCTATGTGGGGCATCGCCCGGGCACGTCATCCGCAAGCACCTGCTGCCCAGTTTCACCAGTTATATCATCGTCGATCTGGTGATCTCTTTTCCTTACATGGTGCTGTCGGAAACCGCGCTGAGTTTCATCGGCCTTGGTCTGAAAGACCCGGTCAATTCGCTTGGGGTCATGTTGCAGAACGTGACCAGTGCTGATGTTCTGCTCAACTATCAATGGTATTTCATTCCAGCGTTCTTCTTCATTGTTCTCGTGATGGCCTTTGTGTTTGTCGGCGACGGTCTGCGCGACGCGGCTGATCCGTATGGAGAGACCAGGAAATGAGCCGGCTGATCGATGTTGAAAACCTGACACTGCAATTTGACACCGACGAGGGTCGGATCACAGCTGTTGACGACGTGTCATTCAGCCTAGAGGCCGGCGAAGTGATGGGACTGGTCGGCGAAAGCGGATCCGGCAAGTCCGTGACGGCCAAATCCCTGATGAAACTGAACCCACGCAACGCAGTTTATGGTGTTGATACCAAGATCACGCTGCATCTCGACGATGGCCCGGTTGACGTCATGTCGTTGCAGAATGACCGCGAAATGAAGGTCGTGCGCGGTGGTGCGATCTCGCTGATATTCCAGGAACCGATGGCCAGCTTTGCACCAGCGATTTCCATTGGCGACCAGATGGTCGAACAGCTCTTGATCCATACGGATTTTTCCAAAGCGCAGGCCAGGGAATTGTCCATCGAGATGCTGGATCGCGTCGGTATTTCTGACCCGAGCACGCGGTTTGGCCAGTATGCATTTGAGTTGTCCGGCGGGATGCGTCAACGCGCGATGATTGCGATGGCCTTGTCTACCAAACCCAAACTTCTGATTGCAGATGAGCCAACGACGGCACTGGATGTCACCATTCAGGCGCAGGTGATCGACTTGATGAAGGACCTCGTGTCGGAATTTGGCATGGGGATCATCTTTATCACCCACGACCTTGGGGTGATCGCTCAGACGGCCGACAAGGTGGCCGTGATGTATCTTGGCCGGCTGGTCGAACAAGGCACCGTGCGCGACGTGATCCGCAGGCCCGCGCATCCCTATACGCGCGGATTGCTGGCCGCATTGCCAACGCTGGATGACATCGACGCCCCCCTCACTCCGATCCCGGGTGACATACCGTCACCGTTGGAACGGCCATCGGGCTGCGTCTACCATACCCGCTGCCAGGAGGTCATAGGCGCGCGTTGTGCCGTACAGGTTCCCGTGTTTTCTCAGGTTGCTACAGATCACGCGGCCGCGTGCCACCTCTATGATCCGGCTGGAGGCACAGAATGAACCAGCGACCTTTGATCACGGCCAGGAATTTGTCGGTCCACTATCCGTTGCGCGCCAGCCTGATTGGACCAACGCCTGTCGTGCGCGCAGTCGAAAACGTCACTATCGAGATTGCACCGGGCAGCTTTTTTGGCCTCGTGGGCGAATCCGGGTCCGGTAAAACGACGCTTGGACGCGCTATGCTGCAGGCCGCCCCGATCACCCAGGGGGACGTCTTGTTCGACGACGGCGAAGTCGAATATTCGCTGAAAAATCTCGGCAAGAAGGATTTGAAAAACTACCGCAAACTCGCACAGCTGATTTTCCAGGACCCCTATGCCGCCCTCAGTCCACGCATGACGGTGCGCGACATCATCGCCGAACCACTGGAGGTCATGGGCCTGACGAAATCACGGGCCGAAACTGATGAACGGGTCCGTGAAATCGCCGCAAAATGCCGGTTGAACCTTGAACACCTGAGGCGTTTCCCGCACGCGTTTTCGGGCGGACAGCGACAGCGCATCTCAATCGCGCGCGCCTTGGTGTCAGGTCCGAAATTCATTGTGGCGGACGAAAGTGTCGCCGCACTTGATGTGTCAATTCAGGCAGATGTGCTTAATCTGCTCAAGGCCATTCAGGAAGATATGGGCCTGACATTCCTGTTCATCAGCCATGACCTGAGTGTTGTGGCCCATGTCTGCGATCATGTTGCTGTGATGTATCTGGGTCGCCTTGTTGAGACCGCCCCAACGCGCACGCTGTTTTCCAGCCCGCGCCACCCCTACACAAAGGCGCTGCTCTCGGCGATCCCGTCGCTCGACCCTGATGATCGCGGCAAGGCTCAGAAACTGGAGGGCGAAATTCCGTCGCCTACCAACCCGCCGCCGGGATGCAAATTCCAGACCCGTTGTCCGTTTGCGATAGATCGCTGCCGCGTCGAAGAACCACTTCTTGAGACCGCTGGACCCGAGCACAATTTGGCGTGCCACCGGTGGCAGGAACTCGCCAGCTTGTAGAGACCTGACTCTTGTGAGTAACGTGGATCGATCAAGCTGATCACGCACAACCAGGGAAACAGGATGACAAACAGCCGCGGAAAACAGGCAACTGGTTTGGTGCACGACCTTGTGAAAGCTCCCCCTGGCTCGCCCAACAGCTTTCTGGGCTTCCCTCTGGCACTCGATCTGGACAATCTTGACGCCGACATCGCAATTCTGGGTGTACCCTTTGGCTTGCCATACGTTGTCGGCGAGCTTGCAAACGATCAGAGCCGCGCGCCTGACGCCATTCGCCAGAATGCGCAGGATGCCGCGTGGGAGGAGCCGCGCACCCGCGTTCATTTCGATTGGGATCTTGGTGGGCCTCTGCTGGAAAACCGGCCTGTGAAGGTCGTCGATTGCAGCAAGTCAGATCAGGCTCACTGCGGCATCAGGCTGTTGTCATCGTCCTCGAGCAGCAGCCGGGCCGCATGTGTCAGCCGAAACGCGTTCAAGTATTGCGACATGTTTGTTCCCTGCGTTTTGTTGATCGCGCCGGACAGACTACGCGCCGGGGATGACAGTTGCGGTGGCAAGATCTCGAAGGCAGTGGGGTGTGACCTCAGGAGACAGTGTCAGTCTCGGCCATGGAAGACTCCGGCATGGAGGGCAACGCCTGGACCAGGAAGGCATCGGGTATGCCATTAGGGGCGCCATCGGGGCATTCTGAACGCCAGATGAACGAAGCCATCAGGTTAAATTCAATTTTGTCTGGGCAGTGTGTTGCCAACGAACGTTTTACGTAACGTGATTTTTGGCACATCAGAACCCGGGAGCATCGGCTAGTGTCCGTTGCGACGGCTTCGCCAAGAATAACAAAGAAAGAACAGTACAATGAAGAAGCGCAAAACCAATCGCATGATAACAGTCGCCCTCGCGGCCAGCGTCTACGCCATTGCCCCGGTGGCCAGTGTGTATGCTCAACAAGACAGCGTTTTGATGCCCGGCGACGCGGTGGTGACCGGCTTTTCCGGTGCCGTCCCGCTGACCCCTGCTGCCACGACACTCGGCATTGACCTCAATGGCGCCTCGGCTCGTGTGCTGTCGCTTTCCACCATGCCGGGGTCTCCTTCCGGCATGATGAGTACGGCACCAGCCAAGCGGCAGATCACAGCCGCGGAAGTCGGACAGGTGTTCGCCATCGCACTTGATGATGCCGGTAACGGCGCATCCCCGAATATCTACCTCGGCGCAACTTCGTTGTTCGGCCTTCACATCGTCGAAGGCAGCGGCAATGAACGGTTGGAGAACGGTGAGCCAGGAGCGATGTTCATGGACGGCCAGTTCGGCCCCGAAGGGTCTGCCGGTTCGATCTGGCGGATCGACGGCACGACCGGCGAGATCAGTGAGTTTACCAGCTTGCCGGACAATTCGGGACCAGGTGTCGGCGATGTCGTATTCGACAGCAAGAGTCGTCAGTTTTTTGCCTCCGACGTAGACACAGGCCTGGTCTATCGGATTTCCGAGGACGGCACGGTTATCGACACGTTCGACCATGGCGTTCAGGGGCGGCCAGGCGCCGGCCTGGACGAAGTTGCCGACGACGGCAAGCGTCTCGATATCACTGATCCATCGTTTGACTCCAATGACCCCGGAACCTGGGGTTACACACAGTCTGAACGGCGCGTGTGGGGCCTGGCCATAGACAATGGCCGTCTCTACTACGCAACTGTCGGCACCGCGCAGGTCTGGTCGATCGGACTGAACGACGACGGTGGTTTTGCCGGCGATCCGACGATGGAATTCGATGTCGAGGGACTTGCAGGCGATGGCCCCGTCACCGACATGCTGTTCGACAAATCGGGCCGGATTTATCTCGCACAGCGTGGGCCGCAAAAGGCCAGTTTCAACTTTGCAGAGTTCGCCGAACCTGGCCAGGCTACCGTGCTGCGTTTCATACCGACAACATCGGGTGAGAAATCCTGGCAGCCAGATCCGGACTCCTATGCTATCGGCATGCCACCCGATCACAACGCGGCCAATGGCGGCGTCGCGCTCGGCCTGCGGTATGACGAAAACGGACTGGCGCAAGCCGGCACGTGCGGAGAAACGCTCTGGTCGACAGGTGGCCGCCTGGTGTCAAGCGACAGTGAAAACGATACACCTGCTGACGTCCATGGCCTGCAGGGCAATGCAGTGTCACTGGTGCGGCCGGAAAACCAGCCGCCGCAAGCCTCCTACTTCATCGACTATGACGGGCTGGTCGGAGATGCCAGCAAGTCCGGTCAGATGGGCGACGTGGAAATCTTTCAGCCGTGTTCGCAGACCACCGGAATTCTTGTTCCGGACGACACCAGGTACCCGCCGGGATTTGTGCCGCCAGGTGACGGAGTGCCACCGGACTGGCCGCCGGAGTTTCCGCCACCTGGAGACCGGTTCAATACCAACCTGCAACTCACCAAACGCGCAACACCGAGAGATTGTTTTCCATTTTTTGCCGGTTGGGCTTGCCAGTTTACAGTGCGCGTGCGCAACACGGGTCCTGATCGCTATTTCGGCGATATTCTGGTGAAGGACACTCTTCCAGCCGCCCCTGCAGGTGGCTTTCTCGGCGTCGGACCGGTACCGCCATGGTCTTGCTGGTCGACCGGACCGGCACAAGTCAGATGCTGGCGGCCCAATGTGCTGCTTGATCCCGGGCAGAGCGTTTTGCTGAGGGTCAACTACTGGGTGCCAAATTCGTACAACAGGTGCCGGTTGCGCAACATCGCAGAGATTGAATGGGCGCCTGGCGGAACACAGTGGAACACTGATCCGACCGATGATCGCGATGGCGCATCGGCGCGTGTCCCATTGCCGGAGTGCGTGCCCTTGCATCGCCCGGCTGGTTCAATCGTACACCGTCCAGCTGGTTCAATCGTGCATCGTCCGCGAGGCTCTGTCGTGCACCGTCCGCGAGGCTCAGACGTACATCGCCCGCGGGGTTCACGGGTCCACCGTCCACGCGGTTCGGTCATCGTCCATCGTCCACGCGGCTCAGACGTACACCGTCCTCGGGGTTCCCGCGTTCACCGTCCGCGCGGTTCGGTCATCGTCCATCGTCCACGCGGCTCTGTCGTGCACCGTCCACGCGGTTCCCGCGTTCACCGTCCGCGCGGTTCGGTTATCGTCCATCGTCCACGGGGCTCTGTCGTGCACCGTCCACGCGGTTCCCGCGTCCACCGTCCTCGGGGTTCGATCATCGTGCACCGTCCGCGGGGCTCACGCGTCCATCGTCCACGGGGCTCACGCGTCCATCGCCCACACGGCTCGAACGTCCACCGTCCGCGGGGCTCACGCGTCCATCGTCCACGGGGCTCGCGCGTCCATCGCCCACGCGGCTCGCGCGTGCATCGTCCACGTGGTTCGATCATCGTCCATCGTCCGCGGGGTTCACGCGTCCACCGTCCGCGTGGCTCGCGTGTCCACCGTCCGCGTGGTTCTGACCAGAACCTCAGGTAACAATTGCAGACGACCCACCACAATTTTCCGGTGGGTCGTCTGTCATAAAATCGCAATCACCTGCAACTGCCATCTGCAGCGCAACACGCTTTAGCTACTGGTTTCCAAAAAACACCAAGGCGACTGGCTATAACAAACACCACGGCACAATTTTTCCGGAGAAGTGCAAAATGCCGAGATCAGTCAAGGAGAAGTCGAGCGTCTGTCTCCGGGGCATTGTTGCCCAGCCAGGCCGGTGGCTCTCCGGGCCCCTCATGGCCGTCATGTTCATGTCCGTTCCAGCCCTGTCAGCAGGCGACGCTTCCCCAAAGCTTATGACCAACCAGGCCTGGATCGAGGATTTGCAGGCTGGATCCGGGCTTGAGGTTGACAGCGTCGAAGACGCACTTGGTATCGTCTTTTCCAGGTTGCCCGATGAGGTCTTCGTTTATCCGACCGAGAATTATTATTACTTCACCTTCTCCGCCAACGGGGTGATCTATGCCGGTAACATGCGACTGGCCGCCCAGGATCGCGACAAGGGCGTTATCCATTTTGCGGCATTCAGGCAGGCCAACCAGTCGAGCCAGGCGGGTGAGATGCTGTACAAGGCACTGACTGCCGGCGATGGCGTTGTGGTCGACAAGCTTGCGCCGTTTGCCTATCGCGTCACCTACCGGGAAAAGTCGGTTCTGTTCAGGCTCAACGATGTCTCCGCGATCGAACCTCCGAAAGACATCGTCGCGGCGGGAGAGAAATATCTTGGCCTCGTCGCGGACGAATCCGGCCTGCGGTTCTTCCTGTTCTATAACCAGGTCCACAAGATCTTCGCCTATGTGCTCGATGAAACGAGCGATGTTCTCGACCAGTTCAGTTCGACCGAGGACAACGGGCGCACCCTGATCGGCCAACGCAGCGGTTTCGTGGTCTACGACCATCACTATCTTGATCGGCGGGTGCTGATCGGCGTGCATGGTGCCAACACGCTGGTCAACAACTACTATGACGGTCCGGCAGACCAGTTGCCGGAAAATCACATCAGGGCCGACAGCCTGCGCAAGTCGATCGTCGATGCAGACCCCGCGATGAAGGACAAGCTGGACGAGTTCGGTTATCTGAAGAGTGGCGAGGGTCGCTACCTGATTACCCCGTACGCACAGTACGAGTCCGTCGACGAACTGGCAGGTTATGATCAGTGCGCAAATGACCCCGATGTGGCTGCCGAAGTCTATGACGCCTGCTTTATATCCGGTGATCAATAGCCGCTCTGGTGACGCGGTAACCGTCTCTGAATGCCCGGCGCAGAGGCTGCATTGTCAGCCAGATATAACCATTGCTTGCCGGAACAATGGTCATCCGTACAGGTGGATGAAGTTGCTCCAACGCATTGGAAACGAACATTTTTATTCGACAAGATGATTCAAACTGTTAAGCTGTTGCTTCCGCTAGGCGCGGCCAATCCGGATACCGCTGAAGCCCTTCACCCCGCCAGCCGGAACCGTCCGTCGGGAATGTCATAGCGTGCCTCAACCGCGGCTGCGGCGACCACTGTCAACTGGCCGTTGGCCTCGTCCGGCACGTTCAGGCCGCCCTTGACCGCTGTTACCGTCACCGTGCCGTAGGGCAGTTGCTTTGCCACCGCTTCGGTGTCGACCTGCTCAGGCTTCTGCACGCCGATGGTGACGTTGACGATCATTTTTGCCGGGTCCAGGTCGAGCGACTTGTACAGTGACAGCGATGAATGGTGCAGGCAGTCCTGCACCGCGCGGATGGCAGCCTTGGTGTAGTCTTCGCCGTACAGGTCGTTGCCGGTGCCCATTTCCAGGATGAGACGTTTTTCAGTCATGGCTCAGGCTCCTTCCGCAATGTCGAAATACACCACCGCCACCGCATTGGCCATCACCGTGGTGTCGCCATTGTCGTTTTCGATGTCGAGGCCGCCGTGCTCGACGGTGACTTTGGCCGAGCCATAGGGCAGCACCCCGGCGACATCGAGCTTGATCACCTTGTCAGGCTGGGTCACGCCGATCAGCACCTCGACCTGCATGGCATCGCGCGGAAACCCGAACGCATCGGCCATGGTGAGCGAATTGTGCCACAGCGCATCTTTCAAGGCGCGCACCGCCGCCTTGGTATAGTCCTTGCCGTGCAGATCGGTGCCCATGCCGAATTCCATGGCAACGCGTTTGAGAGTCATAGTGAAGTTGGTCCTTTATGTATGAAATCTAGTTTCTCGCCGCCAGCACGCACTCGCGGATAATGCGCCCGATCAGGCGGCAGTCATCCAGCGAGAAGGTCAGCGGCAGGCGCATGTCTATCAGGCTGGCCAGTACAGCATCGGTCTTCGGCAGGTGCTGTTCGCCCGCATAGGTCCAACTGTCATGGCGCGAGGTGAAGGCAACCGGCTCATCGGCCCCAAACCATTTCAGCTCGACACCGCGCGCCAGCGTTGATTTCAGCAGCTTGTCGATCTGGCCGGTGTCAAACTCCGGCACGTTGAATTGGAACGAACTGGCTACGAACTGCTCGGCTTGCGGGCGCTGCGGCAGGCGCACACCGGCGGCATAGTCCAGCTCGCTGGCGATCACCCGGTACTGCTCGTTCCAGCGGCGGCAATTGTCGTCCAGCAGTTTCAGTTGCGGGCGCAGGATGGCCGCGCGCAGATTGTCCATGCGCCCGGAACAGTTTGGCGTTTCAAGCCGCACCTTGCGGAACACCTCTTCGGGCGGCGAGGCCAGGTGGCGGCCATACAGCATGTAGGACCCCGACAGGATAGTGGCCCGCGCCATCAGCTCTGCATCCGGTGAAATCAGAAAGCCGCCTTCGCCGGAATTCATGTGCTTGTAGGTCTGGGTGGAATAACACGCAGCCCGCCCGTGCAGCCCGGACTTCACCCCGGCCCAAGCAGCCCCCATGGTGTGGGCGCAATCCTCGATCACCGCGACGCCTGCCGCATCACAGATTTCCATCAGCGCATCCATGTCGATGATATGCCCGCGCATGTGCGAAACCATCAGCACCCGCGCCTTGCTGGACTTTATTTTTGCAGCCAGATCTTCCAGATCAATGACCAGGTCCTCGGTAACCTCCACCAGCACCGGATGCCCGCCGGCACCGGCTATGGCGCCCGGCACCGGGGCCAGCGTGAAGCCGTTGGTCAGCACTGCTTCGCCGGGCTGCAGGCCGAACGCGCGTAGCGCCGTGGTCAGGGCATAGCCGCCGGAGGTAACCGCCAGGCAGTAGTCGACGCCCATGTAAGCGGCGAATTCCTGTTCCAGCAGGGCAGCTTCCGCGGTTTCGCCGGGCCCGGTATTATAGCGGTGCAGGCGGCCGGAGCGCATCACCTCGAGCGCGCGGGCAATGGCGTCTTCGGGGATCGGTTCCTGCTGGGTAAAGCTGCCGGTGAATGTGTCTGTCATGGTTCAGCCATTGTGCCA
Organism: uncultured Anderseniella sp.; assembly: GCA_964424975.1. Taxonomy (GTDB): domain Bacteria; phylum Pseudomonadota; class Alphaproteobacteria; order Rhizobiales; family Aestuariivirgaceae; genus Anderseniella. Next base: position 435 of record CAYRLR010000033.1, on the reverse strand, counting down.
GACCGGGTGTTTCGCGCAAGCGCCAACAGCAAATGGATTTGGTGCCAATGCCGGTTGGCGCGGTCACTCACCAGCAAGGATGGCGCTGATCTCTTCGGCAGAAAAACCGGCCTCGGCCAGCACTTCGCGCGTGTGCTGGCCGAGCAGCGGGGCAGGGCGCTTGACGCCGCCCGGTGTGCCGTGGAATTTCACCGGTGCACCGATGGTCCGGACCGTGCCGGCGACCGGGTGATTCACCTCCGGCACCATGTCGCGCGCCAGCGTCTGCGGGTCGGCGTGCATTTCATCGATGGACAGTACCGGGCCGGCAGGAACACCTGCCGCCTCCAGCGCGTCGAGCCAGTGTTGCGTGGTGTGTGGCGCGAAGTACGGTGCCAGCGCTGCGGCCAGATCAGCGCGGTTTTCCATGCGGGTGCGATTTGTCTCGAAACGCGC
>CAYRLR010000032.1:0-11614 GCA_964424975.1 uncultured Anderseniella sp. | reverse complement strand
GTCGGAAGCTGAAGTCCTGGTGGATGGCGGTGTCAGCGATGTGCTGGTGTCAAACGAGATTGTGGGCGACGCCAAGGTGGCGCGCCTGGCAGCGCTGGCAGCACGCGCGCGCATCGCGGTGTGTGCGGATGACGCGCAACAGGTAGCTGCCTACGCGAAAGCAGCGCGCGCCGGCAACGTGGTTCTGCATGTGCTGGTGGAGATCGATGCCGGGGCGGCGCGTTGCGGCGTTGCAGCCGGCGACGCCGTCGTCGCACTGGCGCAACTGATCGGCGCGCAAAACGGCCTCGAGTTTGCCGGTCTGCAGGCCTATCACGGCGGCGCGCAGCATTTGCGTACACCGGATGAACGCATCGCAGCCATTGCGCAGGCCGGCGAGAAGGTTCGCACGAGCCTTGCCGCGTTGCAGGATGCCAGTATCGCATGTCCGGTGGTGACCGGTGCCGGAACCGGTACGTTTACCGAGGAGGCCAGTTCGGGGATCTGGACCGAACTGCAGGCAGGGTCTTACTGCTTCATGGATGCCGATTACGCCCGCAACCAGGTTGCGGCCGGCAGCAACGTCCCGCAATTCGAACATGCCCTGTTCATTGCCGCCACGGTGATGAGTGCAACCGCGCCGGGGCGTGCGGTGGTGGATGCAGGTCACAAGGCGGCGGCCATTGACAGTGGCTTGCCGGAAGTGTGGCTGTGCGACGGCGTGACCTATACGCAGGCCAATGACGAGCACGGCCTGCTCGCTGTCGCCGACCAGGTTCGCCAACCCTGTCTGGGCGACCGCATCTGGCTGGTACCGGGTCACATTGATCCCACGGTGAACCTGCACGACTGGTATGTCGGCGTGCGCGGCGGATTGATCGATGGCGTGGTTGAAAATGTGTGGCCGGTGGCGGCGCGCGGATGTGTTTTCTGAGAGTCTTTTCAACGGGTAATGCGGAGAAACCAATAATATGTACAAGCTTATCGGATCGGCAAAGTCGCGCGCGTTCAGGGTGATGTGGATGCTGGAAGAACTGGGTGAGCCATACGAACATGATGCTGTGGACCCGCGTTCGCCGGAAGCGCTCGCTGTAAATCCTTCAGCCAAGGTACCTGCCTTCATGGATGGCGATGACATCATCATCGACAGCACTGCGATCTGCCAGTACCTGGCGGACAAGCACGGCAAATTCACCCACAAGGCAGGCACCATCGCGCGTGCGAGGCAGGACAGTTTCACACACCTGGCGCTGGATGAACTGGACGGGGCATTGTGGTGGGCGGCCAAGAACAGCTTTGTGCTGCCGGAAGAGTTGCGCAGCGACAAGGCCGCTGCGGCATGTGAATACGATTACATGCGCGGCCTTGCCCACCTGGAGGCCCGGCTGGGCGACAATCAGTATGTCACCGGCGATGAGTTCACGGTGCCCGACCTTGTTATCGGCCACTGCATGGGCTGGGGTGTCAATATGATGAAATGGAGCCCGCCGGAAGGCGTGATGAGTGATTATATGGCGCGATTGCGCGACCGGCCTGGCTTCAAGGCGGCCTGGGCCAAGCGCGAAGCGGCTTAGAGCAACATGGGTTCAATTGAACGCATAAAGTTTCTCTAACTCTTTGGAATCGAGCATCATCCGATCAGATGATTCCATCTGATCGGATGATGCTCTAGGAATTGTGATCGTGGATCAGGTTCAGGGCCCTGAAGCTGGTATGACCTCTGCGACCGATGATAATGTGGTCGTGAACGGTGATTGCCAGTTTTGACGCTGCATCGACGATCTGCCGGGTCATATCGATGTCTGCCTGTGATGGTGTCGGGTCACCGGACGGGTGATTGTGCACCAGGATGATGGCTGATGCCGACAGGTCCAGTGCGCGCTTGATGACCTCGCGTGGATAGACAGGGGTGTGGTCGACGGTACCGCGCTGCTGCACTTCATCGGCAATCAGCACATTCTTGCGGTCGAGAAACAGTAGGCGAAACTGTTCACGATCATCGTAGGCCATGGCAGCGGTACAATAGTCGATCAGTGCCGTCCATGACGACAGGGCCGGTTTCGACAGCACGGTGGTGCGGGCCATGCGCAGTGCTGCGGCCCGGATGAGTTTCAACTCAACGATCACCTTGTCACCGATGCCGTCGACTTCCTTCAGGCGGGCGTCGGGGGCTGCGAGGACATCGCCGAACGTGCCAAACTTGGCGAGCAATGCCTTGGCAATCGGTTTGGTGTCGCGTCTGGAGATGGCGCGAAACAGCAGCAGTTCGAGCAATTCATAATCCGGCATGGCCTCGGCACCACCGCTGGAGAAGCGTTCGCGCAACCGTTCACGGTGTCCGAGGTGGCCGGGTTTGTCCGGTCGCGCCTTTTGACCGGGTGCGTTGGCGTGCCGGTCGGTTGAAACATTGAAAGCCTGTTCGTCCTTGAAACCCATATGTGGGAACTCCAGGGTGCCTTTTGTCCAGTCAGGTCCTGTTCGGCGGACAGTGATAGCCTTCAGGCGAACGCGTGAAAATCTCGCAACCGTCCGACGTGATGCCGATGGAGTGCTCGAACTGCGCTGACAGGGACCGATCCCTGGTGACCGCTGTCCAGCCGTCGGACAGGACCTTTACTTGCGGTCGGCCCAGGTTGATCATTGGTTCAACGGTGAAGAACATGCCTTCGCGCAATTCGATGCCTTCTCCCGGGCGGCCATAGTGCAGAATATTGGGCATGTCATGGAACAGCCGGCCAAGGCCATGGCCACAGAAATCACGCACAACCGAACAGCGCTCGGCTTCAGCGTAAGCCTGGATAGCGTGGCCAATATCGCCGGTGTGGGCGCCTGGACGAATGACTGCCAGCCCGCGCATGAGGCATTCATAGGTGATCTCGATCAGCCGTTCGGCCCTGCGGTTAATGGTGCCGACAGGATACATGCGGCTGGAGTCGCCGTGCCAGCCATCAACAATCAGGGTGATGTCAATATTGACGATCTCACCTTCCTTGAGGGCGCGGGGGCCGGGAATGCCGTGGCAGACTACATGGTTGATGGAAGTGCAGATGGACTTGGGGAAACCGCGATAGTACAGCGGTGCAGGCGTGGCGCCGTGATCGCGCGCAAACACTAGGGCCACACGGTCGAGTTCTTCCGTGGTAACGCCGGGTTGCACCAGCGGAACCAGCAGGTCTAGCGCTTCAGCCGCCAGCCTGCCTGCCTTGCGCATGCCTTCGAAGTCTTCCGGTCCGTGCAGCTTTACCTGGCCATTGTTCGTCATGGGAGCCGAGGCTGCTTCTACATAAGTGGTTTGCATTGTGTCCTTTGTGGCGTGGCCCTTTAAGGGGTGTTTCAGGAAACGCCTTAAAAATCGATTGCCGTGTCACATGAAATCGCATCATCGCCCATGGTGCAAGCCATTGCGATGCTTTCAACACCTGATTTAGTGGCTTTGGTCCAGGTTTTAAAGTATTCGGGGTCGATGTCGCGTGCCAACGAGAAGCTTTTCGCATCGCTGCGCTGGATCAGATAAACCATCACCGCACGATGACCTTCCCTGACCATGTCCGCCAGTTCGTTCAGGTGTTTTGCCCCGCGCGCGGTAACTGCGTCGGGAAATTCGGCCATGCCGGCGGTGCGCGACAAGGTGACGTTCTTGACCTCGACATAACATGTCGGTCTGGCTTCGTCAGACAGCAGGATGTCGATGCGACTGTTCTTGCCGTATTTCTGTTCGCGCTTGAGCGTGCCGTAGCCGGCAAGCTGGGGGATGCGGTTATTGATGATGGCTTCCTCGACCAGCTTGTTGGGCAAGCCGGTATTCAGCCCCACACGGACTTTTTCGCCATCTGCATTGATCGCCTCGACCATTTCCCAGGTATGTTTGTATTTGCGGGTGAGGCTGTCGGAAACCGACAGCCAGACCGGACTCCCGGGTTCAAGCAAACCCATCATCGAGCCGGTGTTGGGGCAGGTGGCGGTGATGATTTCCCCTGTATCCAGAGTCACATCGGTCAGGAACCTCTTGTATCGCTTGATCAAGGTGCCGCGGAGCAATTGCTTGTCGGATATTTTCATGGTGGCTTGACCTGCTGGCGTAAGTGGATTTACTGGGTTTTAGTGTCACATAAACCGGATTTTGGCCAGTCATGACGAACTCTATTCCCACAGCAGCGGTATTGTTGATCGGAGACGAAATCCTTTCGGGGCGCACCAAGGATGCAAACCTTGGATACATTGCCGACTATCTGACAGTTTTGGGCATCGACCTGAAGGAAGCCCGGGTTGTGTCCGATGAGGAAGCCGATATTGTGGCGGCGTTGAACGCGCTGCGCGCCCGTTACACCTATGTTTTTACCACCGGCGGCATCGGGCCTACCCACGACGATATTACCGCTGACTGCATAGCAGCTGCGTTTGGCGTCGGCATCGACCATCACCCCGAGGCAGCGAGAATACTGCGGGCGCACTGGGCGGCCCGCGGCATTGAGGAAAACGAGGCGCGTATGCGCATGGCGCGTATTCCCGATACCGCGGACCTGATCTTCAACTCGGTCTCCAAGGCACCGGGCTTTCACATCGGCAACGTATTCGTGATGGCGGGCGTGCCAAAAATCATGCACGCCATGCTGGATGAAGTGGCGCCAAAGCTCACCGGCGGTACCGTCATGCTGTCGCGCACCGTACCGCTCGATCTGGGCGAGGGCGATGTGGCCAAGCGGTTGAAGGAGATTCAGCTTGCGCATCCCGGTGTGATGATCGGGTCGTATCCGTTTGAACGCGATGGCCGTTTCGCAACCAACATAGTGGTTCGCTCGCGCGACGAGGTTGCCATGAACACGGCAGCCGACGAGGTGGCGATGCTGCCATCGGAACTGGCGACAGAGCTTCATCGTTGAGGCGCCACGGTGATGGCAATCACACACTTCTAATCTCCGACATTGCCAGCAGGGCCGAAATCCGTCATATTGAATGCTCATTCAATATAAAGGTGCCGTAATGCTGAACCCTCTGCACAACCAGTATGACCATGAACAATTGTGGACGCTGGATCGTGATCATTTCCTGCATCCCTGGACGCATTTTGAGAGTTTCGAGAAGGAAGGCTCCCTGGTGCTGGCCAAGGGCGAGGGCTGTCATGTCACCGACACGCAAGGCAAGCGGTACTTTGACGGCATCGGCGGCATGTGGTGTGTCAATGTCGGCTACGGCCGTGATGAACTGGCGCAAGCCATGGCAGAACAGGCCAGTCGACTGGCTTATTCCAACACATTTGTCGATGTTTCCAACGCACCGGCTGCCCTGTTGGCAGGTAAGCTTGCGTCCATGGCGCCGGGTTCGTTGAACCGGGTGATGTTTTCTCTGACGGGATCTGCGGCCAATGAAGGTGCCATCCGGATGGCGCAGTATTATCACGGGCGAAAGGGTCGCAAGACCCGCAAGCACATTATCAGCCGCAAGAATTCCTACCATGGCTCTACTGTGCTGACGGCTTCAATCGGCCTGCGCGAGGGGGATCGTCAGGATGAATTCCAGTATCTGACCAGCTTCATTCATCACCTGTCGGCGCCATACTTTTATCGCAGCGGCAACGGCAGGACGGAAGCCGAATTCACCGATTTCCTGGTGCAGGAATTCAAGGACAAGATTGCGGAACTGGGCGCTGACAACATCTCATGTTTCATTGCAGAGCCAATTCAGGCCTCCGGTGGCGTGGTGACACCGCCGCCCGGCTACCTGAAGCGCATGATCGATGTGTGCCATGAACACGATATCCTGTTCATAGCCGACGAAGTCGTGACGGCATTCGGGCGCATTGGTCACATGTTTGCGTCATGGGACGAGTTTGGTATTCAACCCGACATGATCGTGTGCGCCAAGGGTATTACATCGGGTTATTTCCCGATGGGAGCCACGCTTTATACAGACGAGATCCACGAGGTGATGTCGTCCGACAACCCTGACGGCTGGTTTGCCCATGGTTTCACCTGTGCCGGGCACCCGGTGGGGTGTGCGGTGGCCCTGAAGAATATCGAAATCATGGAACGCGAAGACATTTGCGGAAATGTGCGCGAGGTGGGCGATTATTTTGAAGGCCGTCTGCGTGAATTATCGGAGTTGCCCATTGTCGGTGATGTGCGCGGCAAGCGCATGATGATGTGCGTGGAATATGTGGCAGACAAGGAAACCAGGGCGCACATTCCCGACGAGGTGAATATCTCCAAGCGGATTTCCAACCTGTGCGAATCGCGCGGGCTGCTGGTGCGTCCGATGGGGCATCTGGACGTGATGTCGCCGCCGCTGACCATGACCCGCGATGATGCTGATTTCCTGGTTGAAACCATTCGCGGGGCGGTTGTCGAGATCACCGACGAGCTGGTCAGAGAGGGCGTGCTGTAGAGCAATATCCATCCGCACGGATGGATAAAATTGCTCTAACACTGTGGAATCGAACACCTTTATCCGATCAGATGATTCCATCTGATCGGATGATGCTCTAGCTCCGGATTGCGGACTTGAGGTCAGTTGCCATGTTTCCCCGGTCGGCAATCTCTACGCGGTCCAGTTCGAGCCAGCGGCACATGTCCTGAACCGCCGGTGCAATGGCGTGTGCTGCTGCACCGGGGGCCACTTCTGCTTCATGCCAGGCGGCGTTGACGCGCAGCGTGTCGGCTTGCCGATCTGCCTTCATGCACAGCCTGCCTGCCAGTTGCTCACCGATCAGAACCGGCAGAACATAATAGCCGAACTGCCGCCTGGGCGCCGGCGTATAGATTTCGATACGGTAGCGAAAACCAAACAGCCGTTCAGCCCGGTCGCGGTTCCACACCAGCGGATCAAACGGTGACAACAGCGTTGCCCTGTCAAATGAGTGCGCGGACTTTGCCTGGTGCCAGATATAGCCGGGATTGGTCCAGCCCTGGACCTCGACCGTGTTCAGTTCGCCGGTTTCCACCAGGTCTGCGACTGCCTGGCGGGCATCTGCCAGGGGCAGGCGAAAATAATCCCTGATGTCGGTTTCCGTTGCGATGCCAAGTGCACGTGCGGAGTGGCGCGCCAGTTCGCGGATGGCATCTGCCCTGGAAGGCTCGGATGCTGCATGAGTGTCATCGGGCAATACCCGTTCCGGCACGTCATACATGCGTTCAAAGCCGTCACGGCTGGCGGTTGTCACGTCACCGGTCCAGAACAGGTATTCCAGTGCTGTCTTGTGGTCATTCCAGCCCCACCATTCGCCGGATCGAACCGCTGGCTGGCCGAAATCGCGCGGGCGCAAAGGCCCTTCGGCACGAACCCTGGAGAGAGCCTCGGCAATGACTTGCGGCTTTTCCCGGGCAAACTCCACCAGCCCCTTGTAGATGTTCTTGCCGTTTCGGGCATCGTTCATGCGCCAACGCAGCAATGGCTGATAGCGATACGGCAGTATGGATGCTTCATGGGCCCAGTATTCAAAACAGCGGCGGTTTTTTGCCGCCAGCGTGTGCTTGTCCAATATGGCCTTGTCGTAACTGCCGAGCCGGGAGAACAGCGGCAGGTAGTGCGAACGTGACAGAACGTTGACACTGTCGATCTGCAACAGGTTCAATCGGTCGATGACTTTCGACAGCGCCTGCCACCGCGTCGTGCTGCCGGGTGCCGGCTGTGCGCGCGAAAAGCCTTGCGCGGTCAGTGCCAGACGTCGGGCGGATCTGAGGCTTATGCGCCGGGGGGCTGCCACGGCTAGATGCAGCGTCCGCCGTCAACTTCCATGCAGACGCCGGTAATGAAACTGCTCTCGTCTGAGGCGAAGAACAAAGCCGCATTTGCCATGTCCAGTGGCGTGGACAATCTGCCCATGGGTACGCTTGCAACGAAGGCAGCGCGCATCTCATTGGTGATTTCGCCTCCCATGAAGGCGCCCAGCATCGGTGTTTCCCCGGCCACCGGACACAGGGCGTTGACGCGAATCTGGTCGGGTGCCAGTTCGACGGCCATCGCCTTGGTCATGGTGGTCACGGCACCTTTGGAGGCGTTGTACCAGACAAGCCCGGGGCGAGGGCGCAAGGCTGCGGTTGAGGCCGTGTTGATAATCGAGCCCGAGCCCTGCGCGCGCATCACCGGCACGACCGCTTTGGTGGACAGGAAAATGGACTTCACATTGACGTCAAAGATGCGCTGAAAGGTATCTTCATCCACGTCCAGCATCGGTTGGTTGGTCTGCGGCATGCCGGCATTGTTGACCATCACATCGATGGTCTTGAATTGCTCAACCGTCGAGTCCACCAGGTTCTGGATGTAGCCGGAATCAGTCACATCACAGTGTGTGTAGATGCAAGGCGTTCCGGTGCCGGACACTTCTCTGGCAAGCGCTTCGCCGGCCTTGTCGTTGATGTCGGCAATGACGGTATTGGCGCCTTCTGCGGCAAACCGGCGGATCATGCCTTCGCCGAAACCGGAGGCGCCGCCGGTGACAATCACTGTCTTGTCTTTCAGTCTCATTTGAGTGGCTTCTCCATAGTGATCAGGTGTTCTTCAAAACCATAACGGTCATAGACCTCTCGCGCGACAGTGTTTTTCGCCAACACGCTGATGCGAAGCCATTTTGCCTTCGCGGCGCGTGCAAGGGCCTCTGCATCCTCCAGCAGGGCTTTGCCAATGCCCTGACCGCGAGCCGATTTTGCAACGGCAAGATCATTTACATACGCATAGTGGAATGGCAACTCATCGACCTCTTCATTGAGCACCCTGGTCATTATGGCGCAATAACCAACCGGCAGGTCGGCCAACCAGGCAATTCGAATGAGGCCGGCATATTCCCTGCAGTCCTTGCGCATGTCGTCGATATACCATCCGGCGATCTCTTCTGGTGGAATCATACGGTCATAATAGGCAATCTCATGCGCCTGCAGTTCACGCACCAGGCGAACCAGGTGAGCTTCGTCCCTGTCGTTGTATTCGCGGATTTCCGGAGCGGTGGTCATGGTCAATGTTAACTTGCCATTCATTGTAAAAATCAATTCAAATTGTATTCTTCGGCGCGCAATGAGACACTGACTTCAGCGTTCAGTCCAGCATTGAAAAATGTCAGAGACGACTTCGCCGGGCCGGTCGTTCTTTCTGAGGGGTGAGGATGGTCAGCTGACGAACAAGCGAAGTACGCATGACGGCAGCGTTGGTTGAGGGGCCAGCGCTGCCGTTGCCTTTTTCAGCTATTGCAATATCCGGTATGCGCGGCCAGGCCGCGAGGGCTCAACAGGTTTCAGTCGTGAAAAACGGCTTCCGGCGGCAGGGCTTCTCCGTGCTTGAGGGCGCTGGAATGACGATACAGCGTCGAGCAATACGGACAGACAATTTCAGTGTCGGCGCCCATGTCCAGGAAGACATGGGGATGATCGAACGGCGCGCTGGCGCCTGTGCACTGAAATTCATGCGCGCCAATTTGTATTACGGAAACGCCCATGTCATTGTGAAATTTCGGAGTGCCGGTGTTCGCCATGTGTCTGCCTGTCTCAAGATTTGCGCAGTTCCCGGAGTTTCTTGTGTTGATGGAACTGCGTTTGGTTATAGCCGTTACAGCGGCGATAGCATAAATTGGGGTGTGCGGCCAAGCCCGTAACGCCAACCGGAGCCAGATGCCTTTGTCCAGTTTCATGTCAGATAATGTCAAAATTGCCTACGAGGTGCACGGGGAAGGTGATCCGATATTGCTGATTCACGGATTTGCCTCCAATGTGCGGACCAACTGGCAATCCACCGGCTGGATCGACCTTTTGGCCAAAGCCGGCAGGCAGGTCATCGCAATTGACAATCGCGGCCATGGCAAAAGCGACAAGCCTCATGATCCGGTGCGATACACGTCGCGTGAAATGGCACGCGATTCAAGCAGACTGATCGATCATCTTGACCACGAGACGGTGGACGTCATGGGATACTCCATGGGTGCGCGTCTCACCGCCATGCTGGGCATTCACCATGGCAGCCAGGTTCGTTCGCTGGTGATTGCCGGGCTGGCCGGCAACATGATCAGCGGTGTGATCGGGTCAGAAGAGATTATTGCGGCGCTTCAGGCCACTACGCTGGCGGAGGCCCGTGGAGTGCAAGGCATCGCGTTCAGAACCTTTGCCGAACAGACCGGCTCGGATCTTGAGGCCCTGGCTGCCTGCATGGCGTCGCAGCGAAGCGTGATCAGTGAAGACGAACTGGCGCAAATCAAGGTTCCAACACTGATTGTGGCCGGTGACCAGGACGTACTGGCTGGGTCTGTCAGCACGCTTGTGGATGCTATTCCCTATTCAGAAGGTGTCGTATTGCCCGGCAAGGATCACATGAAGGCGGTTGGTGACAAGACATACAAGCTTTCCGTACTGGATTTTCTGGACAGACGCCCATGACCTCAAAACAGCCGATCGAGTTTACTGGTTCTGAGGGAAACCGGCTGGTGGGGGACGTGTACGCGGCAGACAAGGCGCGTGGTCTTGTGCTTCTGGCGCATGGCGGCGGACAGACCCGGCACTCGTGGGGGGGCACGGCGCGGGCGCTGTCGGCACGGGGAATCACTGCCGTTACCATGGACCAGCGCGGTCACGGTGACAGCGAATGGGTTGCAAGCTCGGCCTATGATTTTCATGCATTTGCCAACGACATGACTTGCGCCGGTCGCCAGATCAAGGCGCAAGCCGGTTTCAAACCAGCCATAGTCGGTGCGTCGCTGGGCGGACTCGCGGGGCTGTTCGCGGCCGGCGGTGAAGGCGGCGATGAGAGTTTTGCTGCGCTTGTGCTGGTTGACATCACGCCAAAGATGAAGGTGGACGGGGTTCGCCGCATTATCGGATTCATGTCGGAGCATTCACAAGAAGGTTTTGCCAATGTGGAAGAGGCGGCCGATGCCATTTCCGCCTATCTTCCGCATCGGCCACGACCGACAGATCTGTCGGGTTTGTCAAAGAACCTACGCAAGGGTGATGACGGCAGGTTGCGCTGGCACTGGGATCCGAAATTCATTTCGACGAGAGCGGACGCAGAAAAACACGCCAGGGATGTTGAAGCGGAAGGCTTCGAGGCCGCCGGCCGGTTGAAAATGCCGGTTTTGCTGGTGCGAGGGCGCGAAAGCGAACTGGTGGGTGATGCTGAGGTCGAAGCCCTGATGCGAGCTGTTCCACACGCTGAATTTGCTGATATCGCCGGTGCGCGTCACATGGTTGCCGGTGATCGCAATGACGTGTTCACAGATGCTTTATTGACCTTTTTTACCGAGTTGACTTGGCGTTGACGCTTTTGCGTACTAGATGATGGTGTACACACCGGTCTGGCTATGATGCTGTTGCACGGTGAAACCGGAGGTTGTCCAAATGCCGACGTCGACTATCGCAAGTGCAAAACTGTCCAGCGTCGATCCTGTATGGGATCGTATTCGGCAGGAAGCCGAGGCGGCGACACGCGCCGATACGAGCCTTGGTGGCTTCCTGTTCACCTCGGTTCTTAATCCGTCGAGTTTTGAAGAAGCACTGTGTCACCGGCTGGCGCAGCGGCTGGGAAATGCCGATATTGGTGCTGAACTGATCGTGCAGGGCTTTGAAGATGCGCTGGACGCCGACCCGGATATCGGTGTTGCGGCGCGCGCTGACCTGCTGGCCGTGTTTGACCGTGATCCGGCGTGTGAGCGCTACATTGAGCC
>CAYRLR010000031.1:1533-11682 GCA_964424975.1 uncultured Anderseniella sp. | reverse complement strand
GCCGCGGTTGTCGGATACATTGATGAATACGCCCGAGTTCAGAAACGCCAGCTCGCGCAGCCTGTGCTCCACGGTGTTGAAGTCAAACTCCGTCATGGTGAAGGTCTCAGTGCTTGGCAGGAAGGTGATCTCGGTGCCCTTCTTGTCGCCCTGTTCTCCAACGGCGGCCAGGGGCGCATCTGCAACGCCGTGGGTGAAGGTCATCTGCCAGTGCTTGCCATCACGCCAGATATCCAGCGTCAGCTTGGTTGACAATGCATTGACCACCGATACGCCCACGCCATGCAGACCGCCGGAAACCTTGTAGGAGTTCTGGTCGAACTTGCCGCCGGCATGAAGCTGGGTCATGATGACCTCGGCTGCCGATATGCCTTCTTCGGTGTGAATGGCAGTCGGAATACCCCGGCCATTGTCGGATACCGAACATGACCCATCCGCATTCAGACGCACTTCAACACGGTCGCAATGGCCGGCCAGCGATTCATCGATCGCATTGTCGACCACTTCGTAGATCATGTGGTGCAGTCCGGAGCCATCGTCGGTGTCGCCGATATACATGCCCGGACGTTTACGCACCGCATCGAGCCCCTTGAGAACCTTGATGCTGTCGGCACCATATTCTTCCGGCTGGCCGTCTTGTGGTGTATCGTTCATGCGGTTTCCTGTTCCGGTCCGGCGCGCACTATCTGCCCGTCACTGACCTCGTAAATCTGTGTACAGCGCGATGCTGCTTCAAACAATTGCCTGTCGGTTCCCGTCATCCAGGCCTGGCTCCCCAGCTCCAGCAACTCTTCCATCAACGCAGCCCGGCGAACATCGTCCAGATGCGCTGCAACCTCATCCAGCAGCAACAAGGGCGCAACACCGTCAAACGTCTCACGAACCGCTCTCGCCTGCGCCAGGACCAACCCGATCAGCAGCGCTTTCTGTTCACCTGTCGAGCACAGCCGGGCTTCCATTTGCCGCGGACCGTGGCTGACCAGCAGGTCGGCGCGATGCGGTCCACGCAAGGTTCTGCCGGCTGCTCTGTCGAGGCCACGCGAATCAGCCAAAAGTGTACGATATTCGTCCTCGATTTGCACGGCTGGACGATCAATTAGTTGTTGCTCCAATTCTCCGTCCACAATCACTTCCGCCCAGGGAAACGGACGCTCTGAACCACGCTGTCTGGCATGATTGATGAAACTGCGCACGGCAGCTATGGCATCGTTGCGCGCAGCTGCAACCGCCACGGCGGACTGGGCCAGTTGCGCCTCGACGCTGTCCAGCCAGCGTGCCTGGGGATGTTCTTCACAATTGAGCCGATTGCGCTCGCGCAGCAGTCGTTCAAGAGCGTTGACGCGCGTGCCATGCGAGGGATCAAACGTTGCCGTCAGCCGATCCAGGAACCTGCGTCGATCAGATGCCGGCCCGGCAAACAACCGGTCCATTGCGGGCGTCAGCCACAGGGCCCGCACGTATTCTGCCAATGTGCCTGCGCTGCGCTGAACCTGACCATCTATACGTACCTCACGAGAACTGCCGGACCCAGCTTCGCGATCATCACCTGTACCGGCCTGCCACGCTGTACCCAGTTTCACCTCGCCGGCGGGACTGTCCAGCACGGCCGACACGGCCCAGCCCTTGTGCTGGCCCGACATGACGAGATCGTCGAAAGCAGCGCCTCGCAAGCCACGGCCCGGCGTCAGCAATGAAATGGCTTCCAGCAAATTGGTCTTGCCGGCGCCGTTGTGACCGCACAGGGCGATCAGTCCGGCGGACGGCTCGATGCGCACACTGTCATAATTGCGAAACGATGACAGGGTCAGGCTGTCAATGGTCAGGGATGGCTTGGGCAGCAAAGCAGCGTCTCCGGGCCTTAACAGCATTGCAAACGCCCTGATCTGCGCAACCGGCGCGCCGGTACACCATAACGCATCTGCATGCAGATCCTAAACACGCATCGGCATCAATACGTACAACACCCTGTCGTCGGCAGCATCGCGCAGGATGGTTGGCGACCCTGAATCCGACAACATGAAAGTCGCGGTGTCACCTTTGAACTGGCCCGCAATATCGAGCAGGTAACGCGAATTGAAACCGACATCAATCGGGTCCGAGGAATAGCTTGCCGCAATCTCTTCTTCCGCCGACCCGGAATCCGGATTGTTCACCGTCAGGGTAAGGCGGTCCGGGGCAATGTTGAGCTTGACCGCGCGGCCCTTCTCGCTGGAAATCGTCGAGACACGATCCACGGCTTGGGCAAACACCCGTGTATCCACTTCCAGCGCCTTGTCATTGCCGGTCGGAATAACCCGCTCATAGTCCGGAAACGTTCCGTCGATCAGCTTGGACGTGAGCACGAGACCATTGAGATCGAAGCGGATTTTCGATGCCGACAAGGCGATTGCAACATCACCGTCTTCATCCTCGATCAGCTTGGCAAGCTCCAGCACTGTCTTGCGCGGCACAATGACACCGGGCATGCCGGCAGAGCCGTCCGGGGCGGGCAATTCAACGCGCGCCAGCCGGTGACCGTCAGTTGCGACGGCACGCATGGTGCCGGTGTCCAGCGTGTGCAGATAAATTCCGTTCAGATAGTATCGGGTTTCCTCGGTGGAAATGGCAAAGCGCGTCTTGTCGATCATCAGCTTGAGATCGGCCGACGGCATCGAGAAGGAATGAGTCGCCTCGCCGCTGGCCAGGTCAGGAAAATCCTGCGGTGGCAGGGCCTGCAGGGAAAACCTGGATCGCCCGGCAATGATGGCAAGACGGCCTTCGTCGGGACCTTGTTCCAACTGCAGTTGCGCGCCGTCCGGCAGTTTGCGCACGATGTCATACAGCATGTGAGCCGGCACGGTGGTCGAGCCCGCCTGGGCGACATCCGCGCTGGTCTGTTCCACTATTTCAATATCCAGATCAGTGGCAGTGAGCTTCAATCCGCCCTCAGCAGCCTGCAGCAGAACATTGGACAGAATTGGAATTGTGTTGCGCCGTTCCACAACCGACTGAACGTGGTTCAGCGACTTCAAAAACGTACCGCGTTCAATGGTAACCCGCATGGCCTAGACGTCCTCGAAAACTGTCAAGCCAGAGCTGTATGGCTTCAATCGAACCCATGCAGTCGCTCCGGCACTTTAGAAGCGATCAGGCTCATGATTCCTGATTGCAACAACCGGAAACCATGCTGATCTGCTGCGGCATCCAAGCGATGCGCACAGCTCATCGAGACTTAAGCTGTTGCGCTCGGGTGTGCAAGGCAAAGTCGGGCTTGCACACCCCGGACAGGTCCTGAAATGTGGAAAACCATGCTGAAATCGACGGGAATCAACCCTGTTCGATCAATCTCGACAGCAATGTGACCTCGCGGGCGAGCTTTTCGTCTGCCTGCATCAGTTCTTCCACCTTACGTACCGCGTGAAGGACGGTACTATGGTCACGGTTGCCAAACCGCCGGCCAATCTCAGGCAGCGAGCGAGACGTCAGCTTCTTGGCCAGGTACATGCCGATCTGACGCGGGCGAACCACTGCGCGCGCGCGGCGCGGGCTCAGCAAATCAGCACGTGTCACATTGAAATGCCGGCCGACAATGCGCAGGATGTCATCCACACGAACCCGGATCAGCTCAGATGTATGCGACAGGTCGCGAAGCGCAAAGGCGGCCAGATCCACGGTCATGGGCTGCCTGGTCAGATGCTGGCTGGCAATGATCCGGTTCAAGGCGCCTTCCAGCTCCCGGCCTGCGCCGGTAATACGGTTGGCCACGAACTCGAGCACATCCTCGGCCACGATGAGACTTGGGTCCTTGCGCTGGGCTGAGGCAAGCTTTGACTGCAGGATCGACCGCCTGAGGCCGATATCCGGCGCCTCGATGTCCACAACAAGGCCACCGGCCAGGCGCGAGCGCATGCGCTGGTCAATGCTTTCCAGCTGTGGAGGCGGTACGTCCGCCGCGATAACCACCTGACGCTTTGCGTCGACCAGAGAATTGAAGGTGTGGCAGAATTCCTGCTGCATTGCCTTGCCCTGCAGGAACTGCAGATCATCGATCAGCAACACGTCAATGGACTGGAAATAGTCCTTGAATGACAAGGTATCGCGCACTTTCAGTGCAGCCATGAAATGATACATGAAGCGTTCTGCGGTGATGTAAAGCACCTTGCGATCCGGGTTGAGATCGCGAATACGCCATGCAATGGAATTGATCAGATGGGTTTTGCCCAATCCGGCTGCAGAGTGAATAAACAGCGGATTGAAGCTCACCGGCGCACCTGGACGAGCTTCCGCCACGCGCATGGCGGCTGCGTGAGCCAGTGCATTTGACTGGCCTTGTACATAGGTTTCAAAGGTCAGGTTGTGGTCCAGTTGCGAGCCGCGGTCATTTCCCTGCCTGGAGCCTGCACGCAGGGTCTTGGCGACCGGTTCGCCGGCCTCTTCAGATGAACCATCAAGACTTGCGACCGGGGCAACAGCCTGCGCCGCCGTGGGCAGGCCACGGGTGCGGACCTGCAGTTCGACCAGTGTTACACCCTTGTATTCGGCAGCACAGCATGCTGTCAGCTGATCTACATAGTGTGATTTGATCCAGCTGCGTAAAAACCGCGTGGGTACGGACACATTAAGGGTGCCGTCAGCCAGGCTTTCCGGCTCCATGCGGGCAAACCAGCTTGTGTAGAGGTCTTCGCCGAGCTCGGCACGCAGCCGGGCCGCAACCCTGGCCCAGACACCCCCAAGCGTCGTGCGGGTTGGTCCCGAACTGGCCTCTTCATCCGATTGCCCCTGATACGAACGTTCGCCGCCAAACGAATGATCTTCAACCGTTTTGCGTTCCCGACCTCTAGCCGCCACCACTTTATTCTCCTGCATCCATAATGTTGACCCCAAACATCACCCGAAACCCTATGTTTCAGGAACAGGCAGCAGAAAGGGCGTGGCGATCAGACCTGATCACCAAAAAAACCTGTTCTACAAGACGAAATCCGCCGCCCATGGCTGGCCCCGTTCAGGCCAACCACCCCTGTTACTCTACCAACTAACTACCGACTAAAATCCCGGACAACCCGACCCCGCCACAGGGCAACCCGTTTGTTCCGATGTTTTTATTCTTATTGACTGCCACAAGAGATGCGGCCAGTGACCAGACAATACAATCCGGCTCGCAGACCATGCAATAGCTGCGCACGAAAAGTGCAGCAGACCGGGCTTTTTCAGAGCAAGCAGCCAACCGTGCACAACCACGCGTGACTGCTCCAAACGGTTGACTCTGATAGGCATTTTTAAAGGAATCCCGGTTTTGCCGCCCCTGGATCAATTGGTAAAAAAATTATTAACGATCCCGCGATTTTTGGCCGAAAAATTCGCATTTCGTCGTTCGGAATAATTTGCGCACTGCAGAGTATTGATTTTAAAAAGAAAAATGTGCCAATTGCGTTATAGGAACAAACAAGGTACAAAATCACGTGACACTGGAAAACCATACTTGAATCAAAAAAGGAGGCCGCGTTAGCAGACCTCCTTGAAGTAATTGAACAATCCAGCGCTACAATCTTCAGGCAGAAATTGCCTTGACGCGCTTGACCAGCCGGGAAACTTTCCGCGAGGCTGTATTCTTGTGCATGATGCCTTTCTGGGCACCGCGCATGATCTCGGGCTGCGCCGCCTTCATAGCTTCTGCCGCAGCACCCTGATCGCCACTGGCGATCGCTTCTTCAACCTTGCGGAGGAATGAACGAACCCGAGAGCGGCGGTTCATATTGACTTCTGTGCGCCGGGCGATGTGCCGGACGGCTTTCTTTGCCGAACGAGTATTGGCCATGTGTTGTCTATTCCTGAATATGCCGCCGTCCTGGCAGCACCTTGAAACTATAAGCTGCCCGTTCTGATCCCCTGTCCGCGACACCCCAGAGAGGTATAAGCCACAGTCAACAGAACAACGGGTGTGCTGAGATGAGCGGTTTCATATAGTAAGTCTGGTGCGGCGTCAACAATCACCTCCCTTCAGACTGCTGCATGATCGCACTGCATCACGAATTGGAGAATTTCGGTTTCCTTTTCTCCGCGAACGCCGCCATGCCTTCCTTCTGGTCATTGGTGGCAAACATCGAATGAAACACGCGCCGTTCGAAGCGAACGCCCTCGGCCAGCGTTGTTTCATAGGCGCGGTTGACGGTTTCCTTGGTCATCATCGCAATCGGCAGGGATTTGGCTGCAATGACCGCCGCCGTCCTGATGGCTTCGTCAAGCAGATCAGCAGCCGGTATGATGCGCGACACCAGGCCTGAACGCTCAGCCTCCTCGGCGTCCATCATCCGTCCGGTCAGGCACATTTCCATGGCCTTGGACTTGCCGACAAACCGGGTGAGGCGCTGGGTGCCGCCGGCACCGGGCATTGCCCCGAGATTGATCTCGGGCTGGCCGAACTTCGCCGTGTCGGCAGCCAGAATGAAGTCACACATCATTGCCATCTCGCAGCCGCCGCCCAGCGCATAGCCCGCCACGGCAGCAATGACCGGTTTGCGGCACCGGGAGACTTTTTCCCATTTGCCGATAAAGTCGCCGAGATAGACGTCCATGTAGGACTGCGACTGCATCTCCTTGATGTCGGCACCGGCTGCAAATGCCTTTTGCGACCCGGTGATGACAATTGCGCCTATGGCGGCGTCGGCCTCAAATGCATCCAGTGCTTCATTGAGCTCGTCAATCAATGCACTGTTCAGCGCATTGAGCGCATCCGGCCGGTTCAAGGTAATCAGGCCGACAGCATCACGGGTTTCGACGAGAATGTTGGTATAGGTCATCGGGCAGTCTCCCTGCAGGGGTCAAGATTGACGTTTCACCGGCAATAAACAGCAAACCGTTCAGCGCTGGCAAGTGGGGCAATGGAAACTGGAGCGTCCGGATTGCACAATCCGCTCGATCCTTGAGGTGCAGTGTTTTGTCGAGCATGGCTCGCCTTCGCGGCCATAGACATCAAAGCGCTGCTGAAAATCGCCCGAACTGCCGTCAGTATGAGCGTAATCGCGCAGTGTTGAACCGCCAGCCTCAATGGCCTCGCCGAGTATGCCGCGAATGCTGTGCACCAGCGCTTCGACGAGAGGCGAAGCCCCACGCTTGCGAACGATGCTCCCGGACAACCGTTTTGGCGACAAGCGGGCCCGGTACAGGGCCTCGCAGACATAAATATTGCCAAGCCCGGCAATGATCCGCTGATCAAGCAGGGCTGCCTTCAAGGGTGACTTGCGACCGGCAAGGGCTGCGGCCAGGAAGTCCGCATGCAATTCATTGCCGAGCGGTTCGACGCCAAGGTTGGCGAGAAACCGGTTGCCGGCCATGCCGCCGGGTTCAATCAGGTCGACGAATCCGAACCGCCGCGGATCGGTGTACACGACCCGCGCACCGTCTTCGAGGTCAATAACCAGATGATCATGTGGCCCGTCACCGGCATGACCAGCCTGCTGCTGGTAGTAAAATTCCCCGAGATTGTGAGCAGAACCGCCTGGCGGCCATACGGTGAACCTGCCGGTCATACCCAGATGAACGAGCACAATGTGTCCGCTGTCCAGTTCAATGAGAATATATTTGGCGCGTCGCCTGAGCGCGATGATGCGCTTGCCCGACAGGGTTTCGGCCAGACCGGCGGGAAACGGAAACCTGAGATCAGGCCGGTTCAGCGTAACGGCTTTCACACGCCTGTTCTCAAGCGCCGGTTCAAGCCCTCGTCGTACGGTTTCCACTTCCGGCAGTTCAGGCATTTATCGTCTTTCCGTGTCATACCAAAGGAACTGATTATCATGCGGCATGTTCACCTTGTTGGGGCACAACTGATAGCCATGATTGGCAAGCTGGTCTATGGTCACCGCCATTATGGAAGATACAGAAAAAACAAAACCAGCGGATGAAACTTCGTTCGGATTCCGCACGGTTGCGGAAGCAGACCGCCAGGGCATGGTAAACGATGTGTTTGCCAAGGTCGCGGCGCGTTATGACCAGTTGAATGATCTCATGTCTGGAGGTTTGCACCGGCTCTGGAAAGACGATTTCATTGCGCTGCTAAATCCGCCGAAAACCGATTGTCCGTTCAAGGTGCTGGATGTTGCCGGCGGCACTGGCGACATCGCATTTCGCATTGCGCGGGCAGGCGGCGGCGGAACCCAGGTGACCGTTGCCGACATATCCCCGGAAATGGTGGCCGAGGGTGCCCGGCGGGCACCGGGCGAAGTGCATGGCGGCAAGTGCCGCTTCAGTGTCGGCAATGCTGAAAACCTGGCGTTCCCGGACAACACATTCGACGCCTATACGATCGCTTTTGGCATTCGCAACGTGACCCATATCGACCGTGCGCTGGCCCAGGCCTACCGGGTTCTCAAACCCGGTGGACGGTTCCTGTGCCTGGAGTTTTCACATGTGGACGTGCCCGGCATGGAGCAGGTGTATGAAGCCTATTCGATGACCGTCATACCTGCGATAGGCAAGGTGGTCACCGGCGATGGCGATCCGTACCGGTATCTTGTCGAGAGCATCCAGAAATTTCCCGCGCCGCAGCTTTTCGAACACATGATCGCAGAGGCTGGATTCGTGCGCACCAGCCAC
Organism: uncultured Anderseniella sp.; assembly: GCA_964424975.1. Classification (GTDB taxonomy): domain Bacteria; phylum Pseudomonadota; class Alphaproteobacteria; order Rhizobiales; family Aestuariivirgaceae; genus Anderseniella. The sequence continues at coordinate 3,114 of CAYRLR010000031.1, read as the reverse complement.
CGCATGCTGACAGGCGGTATCGTTGCCATCCATTCCGGCTGGAAAATCTAGGCCACCCAAAATGCTCAACAAGTTCCGACATCTCTTCAAGCTTGCCCGTGCCGGTCGCACCATCGCCAGACATGGCGGTTTCGACGTTGTGCTGGACGATGCAAATGCACCGGCGCTGGCGAAATCCGCCCTCAGACTGCTGGGGGCCGGCAAGTCCAGCCGGGAGCAGCGTTCCGGCCTGGCCGAGGCGCTGAACGAACTGGGGCCAAGCTACATCAAGCTTGGCCAGTTTCTGGCGACGCGGCCGGACATGATCGGGGCCGAGCGGGCAGATGCCCTGCGTCAACTGCAGGACCGCATGAAACCGTTCGACATGTCCAGGGCGCGCGAAGCCATCCAGGCCGGGCTGGGCAAACCGGCAGGTGACATATTCCTGTCCTTGTCCGACCCGGTGGCAGCAGCCTCGATTGCACAGGTCCACAAGGCCACGATAGTGGACGAGGCCGGACACCAGCACGATGTCGCGGTCAAGGTGCTGCGGCCCGGGGTTGAAGCCAGGTTTCATGACGACCTGCAGACCTTCTTTACCGCGGCCAGACTGGCGGAGCGGTTTTCCGCCGAAGCCCGCAGGCTGAATATTGTAAAGGCGGTCGAAACCCTGGAGCGCTCGGTTGAGCTTGAAATGGACTTGAGGCTGGAAGCGGCCGCCATGTCCGAGATGGCTGAAAACATCGTCAATGATCCGGGTTTCCGGGTGCCGGCAATTTTCTGGCAACACACCTCACGCAGAGTACTGACCAGTGAGTGGATTGACGGCATTGCGCTGACGGATACCGCGGCGCTGGCGGCATCCGGGCTCGATTTGCCGAGACTTGGTGACACCGTCATCCAGTCGTTCCTGCGTCATGCCATGCGCGACGGCTTCTTCCATGCCGACATGCACCAGGGCAACCTGTTCATCGATGCACAAAACAATCTCGTTGCTGTCGACTTCGGCATCATGGGCCGTCTCAGCATGAAGGATCGCCGGTTTCTCGCCGAAATCCTGTGGGGGTTCATAAAACGCGACTACAAACGCATAGCAGCGGTCCATTTCGAGGCCGGTTATGTGCCAGCAGGCCAGGATGTAAACCTGTTCGCGCAGGCGCTGCGCGCAATCGGTGAACCGATCATGGGGCGCAATTCAACCGACATTTCCATGGCCCGGTTGCTGACGCAACTGTTCGAAGTAACCGGTCAGTTCAACATGGAAACCCAGCCGCAGCTCATCCTGCTGCAGAAAACCATGGTTGTCGTGGAAGGGGTTGCGCGCAGTTTCAACCCGAAACTCAACATGTGGGTGACGGCCGAACCGGTGGTCGCGGAGTGGATGGAACAGAAGCTGGGTGCCCAGGGCAGGCTGGAAGACGCTGCCGAAGGTGCTGCTACGCTGGGCCGGCTGGCGGCATCCTTTCCCGAAGTCCTGAGCGAACTGGGCCAGGCATCAGCCCTGGTGTCGTCCATGGCGCAGTCCGGCGGCATCCGGCTTGATAACGATACGACCGAGGCAATTGCAGCAGCACAGGCCCGCCATTCCGCCTCCAATCGCGG
>CAYRLR010000031.1:0-1523 GCA_964424975.1 uncultured Anderseniella sp. | reverse complement strand
GTTATGGGTCGGTGCCATTGCATTGGTGGTACTCGCTGTATCACAGGCCCTGTAGTAAGGTTGAGATCATGACTGAGCAAAAACACATATTGCTGATCATTGGCGGCGGCATTGCCGCCTATAAGTCACTTGAACTGATCCGGCTTTGCAAAAAGGCCGGCATGGCGGTTACGCCGATTCTCACTCGCGGCGGCGAGCAGTTCGTTACACCGCTTTCGGTCAGTGGGCTGGCCGGCAGGAAAACCTATACGCATCTGTTCGATCTGACCGACGAAGCAGAGATGGGACATATTCAGCTGTCGCGCATTGCCGACCTTGTGGTGGTGGCGCCTGCGACAGCGGACCTGATGGCCAGGATGGCAACCGGCCAGGCCGACGATCTCGCAACCACAGCCCTGCTGGCGACCGACAAGCCGGTATTGATTGCCCCTGCCATGAACGTGCGCATGTGGCAGCATCCTGCAACCCGGCGCAATCTGGACACTCTCAAGCGCGACGGTGTGCTGGTGACCGGCCCTGATGAAGGCGACATGGCCTGCGGTGAATATGGCCCGGGCAGGATGAGCGAAGCCGCCGACATCTTTTCGGCCATTGAAAAATTCTACGGTGAGACAAGCCGGCCAGCCCGTGCCGGCCCAGGCGGTCCCTTGACGGGGCGCAAGGTATTAATCACCGCAGGCCCGACGCACGAGCCGATCGATCCGGTGCGCTACATCGCCAACCGGTCCTCCGGCAAGCAGGGGTATGCACTGGCCGAGGCTGCCATAGCGCTGGGCGCAGAAGTCGCCCTTGTCTCCGGCCCCGTCAGCCTGCCAATCCCGCCGGGCGTCGAGCTGATCAATGTTGAAACGGCGCGTGACATGCTGCAGGCGGTGCAGGGCGAACTGCCGTGCGACATGGCGATCTTTTGTGCAGCGGTGGCAGACTGGCGAACCGAAGACAACGCGCACCAGAAAATGAAGAAGGACGGCAGCGGCAAACCGCCCTCGCTGAAGCTGGCAGAAAACCCGGACATCCTGAAAACCGTGGGCCACCTGAAAAAGCACCGTCCGGCGCTGGTCGTCGGCTTTGCCGCGGAAACCGAGAATGTCGTCGACAACGCACGCCGGAAACTGACCGTCAAGAACGCGGATATCATTATTGCCAATGACGTGAGTGACGAGGGCGGTGTCATGGGCGGACGCGACAATACTGTGCACCTGGTCGACCGCGACGGTGTTGAGGACTGGGAAAAAATGTCCAAGCATGATGTAGCGGTGCGCCTCATGGACAGGTTCGCTGCGATGCTAAAAGATACCACATGAACCCGGTTCCAACATTACGGCTGAACTGGCTGCCGCATGGGGCGGGGCTGGAACTGCCTGCCTATGAAAGCGAGCTTGCGGCGGGAATGGACCTGCGTGCAGCCGTGCCGCTTGATCATCCGGTGGTGCTCGAGGCAGGATCGCGCGCCCTGATCGAAACCGGCCTGGCGATGGCAGTGCCGCCAGGATTTGAAGCCCAGATCAGGCCCCGCTCGGGTC
>CAYRLR010000030.1:0-11715 GCA_964424975.1 uncultured Anderseniella sp. | reverse complement strand
CGCGACAGGACGTCAGATCCCCTGTTGATCATTGCTGACGATGACTGGGCATCGGCACCTGACTGGCAGATGCGCCAGAACCTGATTCGCGACCTGCTGACCGAAGCACAACGCGCCGGCGCGCCCACGGCCATCACCGGAACCACCGGCTCTTCGGAGGTGCGCGAACTGAAGCTTGCCGATGCCGCAACCACGCAGAAAGCAGCCGCTGCGATGATCCCCAGCGCGTTATCGCCAAAGCGCGCGACACTCGGCCCACAGCTTGTCAGGGCTTTCGGCAACACCGAAAATCTCCGGGTATTGTGGCTCAGCAATGGCATTGCCGATGCTGCAGATGGCGAGTTTGTGAACATGCTGGGCAGCCTGGGCGACAGCAAGGCCCGCGTGGAAGTCCTGCTGCCAGACAGCGCGCGCATTCCATCGGCGCTGCGCAAGCCCGAACTGGAAGCATCAAAACTGCAACTGTCTGCCGAAAGAGCCGATGCCGGCGAATCCAGCACGCAACAGGTTACTGTGCGTTCCCTCAGTGGCCGCGTACTGGCCGAGGCGCCGCTGGTGTTCGCCAGCGGACAGACAAGCGCGACAGCAAGTATCGAGTTACCGCTGGAACTGCGCAATGAAGCCTCGCGTATCGAGATCGCCAATGCCCGCTCAGCTTCCGGCATTTACCTGTTCGATGACCGCTGGAGACGGAAATCGGTCGCCATGCTGTCGGGCGCATCGCAAGAGCTTGAGCAGCCGCTGCTGTCGCCTTTGTATTATGTCAGCCGCGCCCTTCAGCCGAGTGCCGAGATAACCGAAGTCGCATCCGTGGACGGCATCCAGGCCGCTTTGAAATCCGGCACATCGATGATGGTGCTGGCCGATATCGGGGTGCTGGGGGAGAGCAATGTGGCAGCACTTTACGGCTGGGTCGACAATGGCGGCGTTGTAATACGGTTTGCAGGTCCACGGCTGGCAGGTGGCCACGATGGCCTGGTCCCGGTTGCACTGCGCAGCGGCGGGCGGTCGTTGGGCTCGGCACTGAGCTGGGAACAGCCCCAGGGGCTGGCGCCGTTCGCCGAAAAGACACCGTTTGCCGGGCTCGGCACCGACCCCTCGATCAAGGTCACCCGGCAGGTTCTCGCGGAACCGTCCGCCACCTTGCCCGGGCTGGTCTGGGCCAGCCTTGAAGACGGCACCCCCCTGGTGACGGCGCGCGCGCAGGGCAAGGGCCTGATTGTATTGTTTCATGTGACCGCAAATGCCGACTGGTCAAACCTGCCCCTCACCGGACTGTTCGTCGAAATGCTCAAGCGCGTTGCCGACATAGCACCTGCCGCAGGCAGTCTCAGCGATCAACCGGCAAATACAGCCGCTGCCAATGCATCTGCGGCAACCTCAAGCCAGGGGGCATTCACCCCGCTCCGCAGCCTCAATGGATTTGGCGAACTGACAGCGCCGCCGGCCAGCGCGGCGCCAGTTGAATCCGACGCCTTTTTCAAGATGCAGCCCACGCCTGATCATCCAGCCGGCATTTACACTCGCGGCGGTGCCCGCCATGCGCTGAACCTGGATGCCGCAGGCAACGGACTGAAGCTGCTCGCTGGCTTGCCGTCGTCCATCTCGGTCTCGAACTATGAGCGTGCCCGTCCGACCGATCTGTCAGGCTGGATGTTTGCTGCCGCCATAACACTGTTCATCGCTGACTGCCTGGCCATGCTGTATCTCACCGGCGCTGCTGCCAGGCTGATGAAACGTGGTGTGCTTGCCTCGGTATCCGGCATTTGCGTAGCGGTCCTGATCGCCGCCGGTTCGCCGCCCGCACACGCACAGGACGCGGCCAGTTCTCAAGGCCTTGATGCAGCAGAACAGTTTGCCATGCAATCAAGCCTGCAAACCCGCATAGGATACGTCCTGACCGGCGACATGGAGGTCGATGCCACATCAAGGATGGGACTGGAAGGGTTGAGCCGTGTTTTGCAGCAGCGCACTTCGATTGAGCCTGCAGACCCCGTGGCCATTGACCTGCAGCGAGATGTTATCGTGTTCTTCCCGGTTATTTACTGGCCGGTCCTCGCCGCGGCACAACCACCAGACGATGCGCTTCTTGCCAAACTGTCGGATTACATGAAAAACGGCGGCACGATCTTTTTCGACACCCGCGACGACAATGCATCCACGGCGTCCCTGACCGGCTCGCCGTCTCCGTCAACGATCGCCTTGCGCGGCATCCTGGACCGGCTTGACGTTCCCGCACTTGAACCGGTGCCGGATGGTCATGTCCTGACCCGGGCGTTTTACCTGTTGCAGGCCTTCCCCGGACGCTGGGCAGGCGGCCAGTTGTGGGTCGAGGCTCGCACCTCCGGCGAGGCCAGCATTCAGGCTGCCGCCAGCGATGGCGTCACATCGATCATCATAGGATCAAACGACTACGCAGCCGCCTGGGCCACCGACCAGTCAGGCAATCCGCAATTCCCGGTATCGCCGGGTGGTGAAGGTCAGCGCGAACATGCCTGGCGCACCGGCGTCAATGTGATGATGTATGCCCTGACCGGTAACTACAAGGCAGACCAGGTGCACGTGCCTGCACTGCTCGAACGGCTGGGGCAGTAGCAAACACATGCAATGGACCATGGATTTCCAACCACTCGTGCCGATCTGGCTGGCAATCGCGCTCGCTGCGATTACCGCCCTTGTGGCCATAGCCGGGTTGCTGGCGCGCACCCGCGGCGCATTCCTGCGAGCATTGAGCGGTGCGCTACTGGCGCTGGCTGTGTTCAACCCGGTCATGCTGCGGGAGGAACGTGAGAATCTGCCCGACATTGCCGTGCTGGTAACCGACCGCAGTCAAAGCCAGACCATCGGAGACCGGGCAGCCCTGAGCAATGCTGCGGAAGCAGAACTGCGCAAACGGCTTGGCAGCACAGCAAACCTTGAAGTGCGCCAGATAGAAGTACGCTCCGGTATAACGTCGGCTGATGAAGGCACGCTGGCCTTTGCCGCCCTGCGCCAGGCATTATCCGATATTCCGCCCGAGCGCTATGCCGGTGCCGTCATGATAACCGACGGACAGGTGCATGACATTCCAGCCAGCATGGAACAGCTTGGCTACAGCGGTCCGCTGCACGCGCTTGTAACCGGCAAGCAAGGCGAGATTGATCGGACCATCAAACTCACACAATCACCCAAGTTCGGCATTGTCGGCCAGAGCCAGGCATTGAGATTCATTGTCGAGGACCATGGCACGCCACCAGGTCAAGCGGTGCTGATCACTGTCGCGGTTGACGGTGTGGTTTCCGGCACGGTGACGGCGCAAAGCGGTGTCGAGACGGAAATGGAACTGGACATCGCCCACGGCGGCGACAATATCATAGAGTTGTCTGCCTCCGAACTGGCCGGTGAACTGACGGCCCGCAACAACCGCGCAATTCTCGTGACCAAGGGCATCAGGGACAGGCTGCGCGTGTTGCTGATATCGGGTAAACCACACCCGGGCGAACGGACCTGGAGAAACCTGCTGAAAGCCGACACATCGGTTGACCTGGTGCACTTCACCATTTTGCGCCCGCCGGAAAAACAGGACGGCACACCCATCAATGAACTGTCCCTGATCGCTTTCCCAACACGCGAACTGTTCGTTGAAAAGCTCGCCGAGTTTGATCTGATTATTTTCGATCGCTATGAGCGCCGCGGCGTTCTGCCAGTCAGCTACCTGGCCAACATTGCCGACTATGTGGAAAAGGGCGGTGCCGTTCTGGTGGCGGCAGGACCTGACTATGCCCAGGCGACCAGCATCTACCGGACCCCGTTGTCTGCCATCTTGCCGGCCATGCCGACCGGCGAGGTGACCGTTGGACCGTTCAAGGCGCGCATAACCGAAAAAGGCGAACGTCATCCCGTGGTGCGCGGCCTGCCCGGCGGCAGCACCACCGATCCCGGTTGGGGGCGCTGGTTCCGCATCATCGATTCCGAGGTGCGCGATGGTGACATTGTCATGGCCGGAGCCGATGACCGGCCGTTGATGGTGCTGGCCCGCGTTGGCGAGGGCCGCGTCGCACAGCTCATGTCGGACCATGCATGGCTGTGGGCGCGCGGTTTTGAAGGGGGTGGTCCACAGGCCGAGATGCTGCGGAGAATGGCACACTGGCTGATGAAGGAACCTCAGCTTGAAGAAGAAGCCCTGTCTGGAACACAGGTTGGTAGCCAGCTGATTGTCGAGCGCAACACAATGGGCGAAGATGTCAAAGATGTGACCGTCACCCTGCCATCGGGAGCGACCCGGAAAATCGGGGTGCAACAGGTGCGGCCAGGCACCTGGCGCGGCAAGCTTGAAGCGTCCGAGGCAGGCCTGCATCGTTTGTCAGACGGCAAACTGGAAGCTGTAGCAGCCATAGGCACAGTTGATCCGCGGGAGGCAACCGACCTGTTTGCAACCACCGGAAAGCTGAACCCGCTTGCGCTCAGCACCGGAGCGTCCGCACGATTCATATCGGCCGATGGCACCGTAGCTTCGATGGCACTGCCGCGCATAGCCAGGGTCAATGCGGGTCGCTCCATGGCAGGATCCGGTTGGTTGGGTCTGAAGACCAACAACGCCTACCGAATCCTCTCGATCAGCGCGTTCCCGATGTTTACGACGCTGTTGGCGCTTGCAGCTTTGCTGTTGCTGATATCGCTGACCTGGTATCGCGAGGGCCGCTAACCCGTCTGCGTCCGTGGCTCAAATCGTGATGGCGACAATACCAGGCCGCTGACATTGTCAAAAGCGCCTGGCTGCAGTTCGCGAAACAGCAGGCGTGCCGGATCCACCGGTCCCGGCAGCAACAGCCGTCCGTCCGGAACCCGCGAAAAGCCAAACGGTGCGTAATAGGGTTCATCCCCGACAAGGATGACCAGCTGGTGACCATGCTGAACAGCCTGCTTGAGAGAGTGGCGCATCAGCATTGCGCCCAATCCGATACCCTGCAAGTGAGGTTCCACCGCAATTGGCCCCAGCATGATGGCATGGTGACCCTGTTCACCAATACGCAGGTGCCAGAAACTGATGACGGCCCGCAGCGTCGGGCACATTTTTTCATCGTCGCGATAAAGGCCGAAACTCAGCCCCTCGACGGCGCGCTCGCCTTCGCGAAGCCGATAGGAAGTCTTGCTTCGCCTGCCAATGCCAAACGCCCGGTCAAGCAGCGCATCGGCCTGGGCAACAAGTGCGACATCATCTTGGTTGAATGGTTTTATGCAGTCGGGATTGGTAAGCATCGTCCTGTTTCCGTTTTAACGAGGAATTGTACAGTGTGGGTTTCACACCGGGCTTCCTCGCCGGTCGCAGGTTGCACTAGGACAAAAAGCAAATCGCGCGCGAGGATGGTCCAGCGTCGCGGAAAGCAATTCCGCATCGCCTGGAAACTGATCGTCGCTGACGCACTTTTGCGAGCATTCTGGTTGTCCTGCCTACCCCATACCAAAGGTCTCATGCCAAAGGTATTACCTGTCACTGGTCGCTATGATGAACCTGCCGGTCCAACACAACAACATAAGCAGAGCCAATATCATGATGTCGGCTTGAGCGTCAATCAGGTCATGGACTCATAAACAGAATCAAGTGTGTGATGCGGGCTTACCAGATATCAGACACTGCACGCGTGCACGCCAACTCTTCAAGTCGCCTGGCCATGCCTGCCGAACAATCCTGCGCGATCTCCAGTGGATCGACAAAGGCGCGCTGCGTTATCTCAACCGACGGCCGCCATGCGCCTTCCTCGAAACCGCTCGCAATGTAGACGGCGACATAGTCTCCGGGGAAATTGGCGTGATTGGAGAACAGTCCATGCAACACGATGTCACCTGTCAAGCGGACACCGGCCTCCTCAATCATTTCACGCTTTAGCGCTGCGATTGGTGTCTCGCCCCGGTCTACCCCGCCGCCCGGAAATATCCATCCATGTGTATATCTTTGACGCACCACCAGCATCCGGCCTTGTGCATCACTGACGACACCGCGCGTGCCCAGGGTCATGCCGCGCGTTACCCGCCCAAGTGGTTGCAGCAGCAGCTTGTTGGCAACTGGAAACAGAAACGATTTCAACATTGAATACCCGCGCGCGTAATTGTAACCAAACTCGGATCAGGACGGTTTTCCGTGTGTCATTGAAAAACCACGCTGATCCAATACCAGAGCAGGAGATGATGTGTTGCAGGCCTGAGGAATAGCTCATTTTAGATAACCGCAAGATTATGGAACCCCCTGAAGAGCATTTCAACAAGGCAAGCCGCGATACCGCAGAGGCGCTCAAGAAAAACAGCTTGTACCAGCCTGGCTTGCCCTCGGGCGGTATTTGGTGGTTTCAGTCAAATCCGCACTTGCTCATGCAGCGAGACGCCTCTAAGCGTGGTGGAATGCAATTTCTTACTACATACAGTAACAATACGATGACGGTTGCCTGATGCTGAAGCTTTTTCGAATTTTTGCGTCTGCAAAAGGCACCAACCCCTGGCTGGTTCTGAGTTGCCTGATTCTGGCCTCGGTGGCCGAGATCATATCCCTGAGCGCCATGCTGCCGGCACTTCTGGCCGTCTCGGGAGAAAGCAGCGATCTGCCTCCTGCATTCAAGACCGTTGTCGATGCAACTCTTGCGGTAACGGGACTGCCTGACTCTATCGGCGGATTTACAATTGCCGTTGGCGTGATGCTGACCCTGCGCTCTGTCTTGCTGGGTGCCGCATTGACCTATGCCGGCTTCTCGATTGCAGATGTCTCGACAAAATTACGCGAAAATCTGCTGAACGCCATGTTCGACACCAAGTGGCGCTATTTCGTCGATCATCGCGCCGGGCGTATCGCCAACACGATTTCAGTTGATGCCACGCGTGCAGGCCAGGCCTACCTGGAAGCCGCAAGATTTGTGGCTGCTGCCGTACAGGGGGTCGGTTACTTCGCCATTGCCATGATGGCATCATTCAAATTTGCAATTGCCGGCGTCATTGCAGGAACAATCATTGTCGCCGGCCTGGGCAAGCTGATTGCCGTCAGCCGTCGCGCCGGCAAACGGCAAACCGATTCAACCAGCCAGCTCGTCACTCTCGTCGCAGACGCCCTGAACAATATCAAGCCGATCAAATCGATGGCGCGAACAGTACCGTTCATCGCCATGTTTGCCTCAAACCTCCAGACCCTCAACAAGTCGATCAAGACCCAGGTCTTGTCCTCCCAGGGCCTGGATCGCGGCACCGACATTCTGATTACGGCACTGATCGGAACCTGCTTTTTCCTGGCTGTCGGCGTATGGGATTTATCCCTTGCCAGCGTCACAGTGCTCGGCATCATCGCCTTTCAATCGATATCCGTGGTACGGCGCATGCAAAGGTTTCTGCAACGCGGCGCAGAACTGGAAGCATCATATTTCGCGGTCCACCAGATGTCGGAGAAGCTTGTGCGCGAAGCCGAACGCGGTGGCGGCGCCCTCGATATTACCCTGAATGACGGCTGCACCTTCGATCACGTCACTTTCGCACACGAAGACCGGCCAACCGTCGAGAATGTTTCCCTGTTCATTCCATCCGGCAAAATTACCGTGCTGCAGGGACCGTCCGGCGCCGGCAAGACCACGATTGTCGATCTTCTGCTTGGTCTGCATGAACCGTCGTCTGGAAGCATCACGGTTGACGACCGCCCGTTGAATGATTTGTCGCTGAAAGCGTGGCGTTCCAACATCGGCTACGTTCCACAGGAATTATCATTGTTGCACGCCAGTCTTCGCGACAATATTGCGCTTGGCAACACCGACCTGTCCGATGACGACATTTTTGAGGCCCTGCGGCTTGCAGATGCACTAGATTTCGTCAGCACACTGCCGGACGGACTGAACGCCAATGCCGGTGAAATGGGCGGTCGCCTGTCAGGTGGCCAACGTCAGCGTATCGCGCTCGCACGGGCACTGGTTGGTCGTCCCAAGTTGCTGATACTCGACGAAGTCACCAGCGCACTGGATCCGGAAACCGAAGCCAGCATTTGCCGCAATGCGCTCAGCCTCGCAGGCGAATTCACGATTATTGCCATCACGCATAGACCGGCCTGGTCCAAGATTGCAGATCGCCTGTACAAGGTGGACCATGGCACTGCTTCAGAGATCAAGGCACCAACAAAGCGCCGCCGCAAAGCGGCAGACACATCCGTACATGAGTGAAGTTGCAATACGATCGGTCAACTCGCGACTTGAGCACAAGGACTTTGGTGCGCAGGAAATTTCACGGCACGCCGATTGGATCTGCCCTTGCCATGGCGGTCATTGATGCCTTACGCACCTATCACGTCAACAGAGGCACGCAGCATGCAGAACTTTCATGGATACTGGAAGACAACGGTCCAATGCGCCGCATGATAGAAGCGATCGGCGGAACCGCCTACAAAACCTATCGTATTTTTGAACGTAACTTTGCCTGACGGACAATTTTCGTGACTTTTCGCATTGCACACATATCGGACATTCACCTTCCTCCCTTGCCGCCGGTCAAGGCATCCGAGATGACCTCGAAGCGGATCGTCGGTTACAATTCCTGGATGTTTCGCCGCAAGGCCATCCATGACCTGAAAATTGCAGGTGAGATTGTACGCGACATCAAGGCGGCGCACTCTGACCATGTAATGGTTACCGGTGATCTGGTGAACATTGCGCTGCCTCGTGAGTTCATCAATGGCGAGAGCTGGCTTCGAAATCTTGGCAAACCCGACTGGGTGTCGTTTGTGCCGGGAAATCATGATGCCTATGTGCGGGTACCCTGGGACAGGGGAATGGGGCACCTGGGCGACTACATGACCGGAGACCTCACGGTTCCAGGAGCCGTTACGACACCTGATATAGCGATGCCGTTTCCCTATGTCCGCCAACGGCGCAACATCGCGCTGATCGGCGTTTCAACTGCCATCCCGACCCGCGCCGGTCGCGCCACCGGTGTTCTCGGCGAGGCGCAAATCGACGCTCTCGCAAACATCCTGAAAAACCTCCGCGCCAGGGGCTTCTACCGGATATTGATGATCCATCACCCGCCATTGCCTGGCCTGGCCAAACGGCGCAAGGCACTGACAGACGCCCAAAGCCTGAAAGAGGTGCTGGAAGATCACGGCTGTGACCTTGTTGTTCACGGTCACAACCATATCACAATGCGCAATACGCTGGCCTCCCGGCACGGGCCCGTCCATATTCTCGGCATGCCGTCAGCCACCTCGAATGGTGCGCGCAACACCGAACCGGCCGCCTGGAATGAGTATCATATCCGCCGCACATCCGGCAGATGGCACTGCACCGTCAACACCCGCACCTGGGACGTGGACAAAAACAGTTTCATGCCACAAACAAGTTATAGTCTGGATTGACAACTGCCGGTATGCATTGTCTGAACGACAAGCCATACCGGCAGTAACAGAGGACGGCTCGCGGCCGAAAACAGTATTTTCAGGATCCCGATAATCGAGCGATACGTCATTCGCCAGGTCTCGATACCCTTGCTAACCGCATTGGGAGCCGGACTGTCAGTGCTGTGTGCCGAGCGCATCGTACAAGTGCTCGACATCACCCTGGGCAATCGCAATTCGTTCGGCGTGGTGTTTCAGCTGCTGGCCTACTGGATGCCGCACTATATCGGGCTGGCCGCTCCCGTGGCACTGTACCTGGGACTGTTGTTCGGCTTCAACAAGATGTCGAAAGACTCCGAGCTCGATGCTTTTCTGGCTGCTGGTGTCGGCCTCGGCAGGTTGACCCGGCCGGTCTGCATGATCTCGGTGGTCCTCGCAGTCAATGCCGCCTTGATGTTTGGCTGGATACAACCCTATTCGCTGTATGCCTACCGCGCCACTGTGTACACGCTGTCCAATGTCGATGTGTTCTTTCTCGCAGAAGAAGGCGTCTTCATGCAGACCGGGAAGCGGACCTTCATTCTTGACAAGCTGGAGCGCCGGGACAACTCGTTTCAGCGCATTTTCATGTACGAGGACAACGGTAAAAAGGGCAGTGAAACCATAACTGCCCTGAACGGAAGGCTGGTGGATGACCCCTCCAATTCCCGCCCTGTTCTGCGCCTTGAAGACGGTCATCGAATGGAACTGAAATCGCGGGAAGCCACCGCTGGCAGCACTGCGCTGGAGGCTCCGGTTGTCGGTGATTTCCAATCGGCAGATGTTGCAATTGGTGAATTGTCAAAAGAGGTTTTCCGTCCAAGAGGGCGCAATGAGCGCGAATTGACGCTGACGGAGCTGTACACCCAGTTGCAGCGCGCTGATTTGAAAGACGGTCGACAACGGCACCTGGCATCGCAATTCCACATCCGGCTCGCCATGGTGGCGCTGGTGCTGATCCTGCCGTTTCTGGCACTGCCCTATGCCATCGGATCGCGGCGCGGCAACAGGGCATACAGGTTCGCCGTCGCACTTGTCCTGCTGGTCGGATTCCACGAAATATTGCAACAAGGTCATCTGTTGACCCGCGTCTCCGGCATCTCTGTCTGGTTCACGATATGGCTGCCATTTTCAATGTTTGCCGGCTTTGCGCTCTGGCGATTCTACGTCACCTGCTACACCTTGCCGAGACCCTGGCTGGAACCGTTACTGGAAGATATCGCCGACCATGTCAAGGCAGCGTGGCGCAAGGTCAGACCATTGCCTGCACCGAGGTCGCCATGAATACGATCGGCTGGTTGCTGTCAAAAATGATCCTGCTCCGGTTCGTGATGATACTGACCGGAATCTCGATGTTTGTCGTATCCCTGACCCTTGTGACCTATTCGGAGGAAATTCTCAAACAGGGTGCAGGCGGAATTGTATCCATGGCTGAATATGCGCTGTTGTTGTTGCCACCAACCGCATCAACCTTCATGGCAATCTCGGTCTTGCTGGGCATCCTGCTGGCGCTTGTTGAACTGTCGTACCGCAGTGAACTGACAGCGATCTGGGCAACCGGTCTTTCGCCGATTCGAATTGTATTCATGCTGTTACCGCTGGCATTGATCATTGGTGGTACTACGTTCCTGATTGCAGATCAGGGCGTGCCAAGAGTTACGCCGAAGCTGGTCGATTGGGGAATTGGGGAGTATAGCCGCCAGAAAGCCGGCGCCGGCAGTGGCAAGGCAATCTGGATGCGCGCCGGTACTGACATATTGCGGGCCTCCCGCGCCAACCCGGATGCTACCGAGTTGAACGACATCATCATTTTCCGCCGCGGCACTGATGGCAAATTGCTGGAGCAAATCAATGCCGGCACGGCGGTTTTGCTTAACGGGCGCTGGCAATTGAAAGATGTGATTATCTATCATGCAGAGAACCTCAAACCCAACCGCCTGAAACACCTGGTGTATTCCGGCAATATGCGACCGGCACGCGAAGGCAAACGCTCCGGAGAGCCTGCAGAAATGTCAACCGTCGATCTGGGATATTTCATTCGCAATGCGGGCTTCGGGATCAAGCCGGTTCATGTATTCGAAACCTGGTGGCACCGGCGCATGTCATTGCTGTTCACGCCCTGGTTGATGATTGCCCTGTGTATTCCGCTGGCTGTTCAGTTCAAACGCGGCGGTGCTGCGGGCCGGTTGTTCATGATCGGCCTGGCGCTGGGGTTCACCTTCTCGATATTTGAAGGCATCTCTTTGACCATGGGAGAAGTGGGTTTCGTGCCCCCCTGGTTTGGCGCGTGGGCGCCATTTATCGTCTACGCTGCGGTTGCCGGTGCCATGACGTTCAAGGCGGAAACC